>JBBADV010000009.1 GCA_041656295.1 Kiritimatiellales bacterium
TTCTGCCGACGCTCGCCGAACTGCTCAACGTTCCGCAGGAAGATCTGTGGGACGGCGCAAGTTATGCGCCGGTGTTAAAAGAGGGGAAAAGCTGTGGACGCGACTATCTGGTGCTGAGCCAGTGTGCGCATGTTTGTCAGCGTTCTGTGCGTTGGGATAATTATATCTGGATTCGCACCTGGCATGACGGGTTCCATCTCTTCGATGAGGAGATGCTTTTCGATCTGAAAAACGATCCGCTCGAACGCCGCAATATTGTTGCCGAAAAACCGGAACTCGCCGCCGCCGCCAGGCAGAAATATGGCGCATGGCACAAACACATGCTGGACACCATGCCCGCCGGTTACGGCGATCCGCTGGACACCGTGCTCGCCGAAGGCGGGCCGTTTCATGCGCGCGGCATGATCAAAAAAACAAACTACGACAAACGCCTCGCAGCCACCGGCCGCGGCTGGACGGTTCCTGAATTAAAACAGCGATATCCGCAGGAATTTTTAGATGTGTAATCAGGATTCGTAATTAAAAAGGAGATTGGAAGTGCATCGGAATTAATGCCTTAATTCCTGCTTTGCGGCAGTTAAAAAAATCAGTTTAGCGGTTGAATGCAAAAGTGATCGCAAAAAATCCGACACAGGCTATATTGCGCCGGATTTTTTAATGCGAAGGGGTTTTTATGGCGTTGAATAACAGGGACAGAAGCTGGTTGAAGGATGCGGTGATTTACCAGATTTATCCGCAGAGTTATTATGATTCAAACGGCGATGGTATCGGCGATCTGCCGGGGATTATTGAGAAGCTGGATTACATCAAGGAACTCGGTGTAAATGTGCTCTGGCTGAATCCGTGCTTCGATTCGCCGTTTTTTGATGCGGGTTATGATGTCCGTGATTTTTATAACATTGCACCGCGCTACGGTACAAATGACGATATGAAGCGGCTATGTGAAGAGGCACATAAACGCGATCTGCGCGTCTGTCTTGATCTGGTTGCCGGACATTCGTCGATTGACTGTGAGTGGTTTAAGCAGTCGGGTTCCGAAGAGCTGTCGAAGTATGACGATTATTATATCTGGACGAATCATTGGACAAAGCGCGGTACGGACGGCAGCTGGATCGGCGGCTATGCACCGCGCAACGGAACATTCCAGATTAACTTTTTCTGGAGTCAGCCGGCGCTGAATTACGGTTATGCAAATCCGGATCCGGCGAATCCGTGGGAACAGCCGGTGAGCGCGCCGGGACCGCAGGCGGTGATTGCGGAGCTGAAAAATATTATGCGCTTCTGGCTGAACATCGGCTGCGACGGTTTTCGCGTGGATATGGCGCAGTCGTTGATTAAAAACGATCCGGATCAAAGCGTGGTGGCAAAACTCTGGCGCGAAGAACTGCTGCCGGAATTGCGCGTAGAATATCCGTATATTGCAATGATTGCTGAATGGGGCAATCCGTCCGTTTCGCTCGGGCAGGCAGAGTTCGATATTGATTTCATGATGCATTTCGGCGTTCCCGGATACGGTGAACTGTTTTTTAAAAATCCGGCGGTGTGCGGACGCGAGACCAGCGGTATTGCTTATTTTGATAAAACGGGCAGCGGTTCACTCGATGTGTTTCTGCGCGAATATAATAAAGGGAAGGAGCACGCCGCCGGAAAAGGGCGTATTTCTCTGCCGAGTGCCAATCATGATTTTCAACGGTTGAATTATTATCGCAGCGATGCTGAAATGAAAGTGGCGTTCGCGTTTCTGTTAACATGGCCGTGTGTGCCGTCGATTTATTACGGCGACGAAATCGGCATGAAATTTCTAGAGGAAACGCCGAACAAAGAGGGCGCATATACGCGCGCAGGTTCGCGTACGCCGATGCAATGGTCGGGCGAAATTAACGCCGGTTTTTCCACCGCGCCGGAAAGTCAGATTTATCTGCCGATTGATCCGAATCCGGCGCGTCCGAACGTTGCGGAGCAGGTTAAAAATCCGGCGTCGATGTATTCATTCGTCAAAGAACTGCTCGCATTGCGCAGTCAGCATGAAGCTTTGCGCGCCGATGCGGAACTTGAAATTCTCAGCGGCGAAAAAAAACCTTACCCGTTAATTTACCGGCGCGCTGCCGCTGGCGAAGAGTGGATCATTGCGCTCAATCCGTCCGGCAAACCGGTGGAGTGTTCTGTGAAAAATTGCCGCTTCGCTACACGGCATTCGCCGTGCCCCTCTTCACTTCGTTCCGAATCCGGCACATTAAATGCCGTATTAAATTTCGGCGTTTCAGTGAACGCCGCCGGCGAGACCGCAACCTTTACACTGCCGCCGGTTTCGTACGGCATTTTTCAGCAGAAATCATAATTCAAAAATAGGTTAAAATAAAAACCGGCGCGCAGCGTTTTAGGAAATTATCATGAAACGGTTAATTTCAGCAGCGGTCGCCGGTTTAATTTTTACAGCGCCGGCGGAAATGTCGCCGCAGTCGATGACGGCGGCGGCGGATTATTCCGCCAACGCCGGCGGCACGGCGGTGGTTGTGATGCAAAACGGTGCCGTTATTTTCGAGCGGTACGAAAAAGATTTCACTGCCGATTCGCCATTTCATGCGCACAGCGGCACCAAAGGATTCTGGGGTCCGGTAATTGCGGCAATGATTGAAGACGGTTTGATTGATTCGTTCGATGAACCGGCGGCTGTAACGCTAACGGAATGGACAACACATCCGGCGAAATCAAAAATCACGGTGCGGCAGCTGATGGAACTAAACGCCGGACTCGCGCAGGATTTGGAATCGCTGCAAGGCCATGACCGGAAAACGCTCGCGCCGGATTTGTACAGTTATGCGGTGAACCTTTCCATGATGCATGCGCCGGGACAGCGGTTTGCGTACGGACCGAGTTGCTATTATGTACTTGGCGAAATTATGAAGCGCAAACTCGCGCCGCAAAAGCTGTCGCCGCTCGATTATCTCAGGCAGCGAATTCTTGACCGGCTCGGCATAAAAACCGGCGGATGGGTTCACGATGCGTCAGGAAATCCGCACATTCCGAACGGCGCGTGGATTACCGCGCGCGAGTGGGCGGTCTTCGGGCAGTGGATGCTGCAGAACGGCGAGTGGAACGGCGAACAGATTGTGAACGCGGAATTGATACAAGAATTACGGCGGCCGTCCGCGCCGAATCCCGGACACAGACTCGCCATCTGACTGAACCGCCCCCGGCGGATTTTCGCCGCAGGATCAGCGCGCCGGCCGGATCCCTGAAAATTCCGGCGGCGGTTTTATTTATCCCGACGGTTTTCCGGATCTGTTTGCCGCAATGGGCGCCGGCCCGAACCGCATGTATGTCGTGCCGGAGAAATCGCTGGTGGTCGTGCGTCAAACCGACCACGTGAACGCCCGTTTTAACGACGCCGAATTTCTCCGGCGAATGTTGAAAGACGAAAATTAATTTCCGATTCTACTTCTGTCATTTCCGGCGATCGCGGGTAGGGACGGCAGGCCCTTACCGTCCGCAAATTTGAATATTCAATTTTAACGGCGGCCAAGGGTCTGGCACGCCCTGCCTTTTCTTCTCCGCCGGAATGAGGCTGGACTCGAAGAGAGGTCCTGCGGATGCAACGCAGTGGGTGAAAGGAGCGGCAACCCTCATCTAGATTGATGCGTAAATGGTCAAGATGTCTCCGGTGTTGAGGGTTGTTTCAAAGAATCCATTTTGTGCCGGAATTGTTTTGCCGGCGGTTTCAGCGGTGCAATGTTCTCCGGCGAAAATTTTGCAGGCGGATGTTTTGCCGGCGCGGATGGTTGCGGTTTTTAACTTCCCGGCGCTCCATTCAATATCAACGGTGAAACCGCCGCGTGCTTTGAGTCCATAGATTTTTCCGGTGCTCCACGCGTCCGGCAATGCAGGCAGCAGATGGATAAATCCGGCATGGCTTTGCAGCAGCATTTCAGCAATGCCGGCAGTGCCGCCGCAATTCCCATCAATCTGAAACGGCGGATGTTTATCAAACAGATTCGGGTAGGTTGATGAGGCGAACAGCGCATTTAAATGGTGGAGCGCTTCATTGCCGTTTTCGAGCCGGCTCCAGAAATTGACGATCCACGCGCGACTCCAGCCGGTATGTCCGCCGCCGGTGGAGAGGCGCCGGAATAAGGTTTGCTTTGCGGCTTCGGCAAGTTCCGGAGTCTGTTGCGGAATAATCTGCGTGCCGGGATGCAGTGCGAAGAGGTGGGAGATGTGACGGTGACCCGGCTCAACTTCTTTGTATTCCTCGGCCCACTCCATAATACGTCCGTCGCTGCCGATGGAGACCGGCGGCAGTTTTTTTAGTATAGGTTTAAGTTCCGGCGTGAGCGGGTTTTCTTCGTCGGTGATTTTTTCAGCGGCGATGCAGGCATGAAACAGTTCACGAATAATCTGTGTGTCCATGCTCGCGCCGGCGCAGAGATTCCCTTTCTGTCCGCTTGGATGAATATAGGTGTTTTCCGGTGATGAGGATGGATTGGTGACGAGGAATCCCGCCGGCGATTCGACGAGGAAGTCAACGAAGAACAGCGCCGCATCTTTCATTAACGGATAATATTCTTTTAGAAAATTTTCGTCCTGCGTGAACTGATAGTGTTCCCAGATGTGCAGGCATAGCCAGGCAAATCCCATGACCCAGTACGACGCCTGAATATTGCGGTCGGTCGGGCAGACATCAAAGGTATTGTCGGTATTATGATGCGCCATCGCGCCGCGGCAGCCGTACATTTCCCCGGCACACGCTTTGGCGTTGGCATGCATGTTTTTCAGCAGGTCGAACAGCGGCGCATGCAATTCCGGCAGCTGGCAGACTTCCGCCGGCCAATAGTGCATTTGAAGATTTATATTAATTGTATATTTTGCGCCGAATGCCGGTGACAGATCCTGATTCCAGATGCCTTGCAGATTCAGCGGCATGGTTCCGGGGCGGCTGCCGGAAATCAGCAGATAGCGCCCGAAATTAAAATAGAGCGCACTCATGCCGGGATCGGATTTTCCGGCAATGATTCGTTTCAGGCGCTCATCCGTTGGCAGTGCTTCTGCGGCGTTGTCGCCGCAAATTTCGATCCGGACGCGGTCATAAAAATTCCGGTGGTCGGCAATATGTCCGGCGCGCAGCGAATCCCATTCCGGCGCAATCTGTTTTAATCGCGCCACAGTTTTCTCAATGCAAAACTCCGGTGCGGCGTCCGGCTGTGCCGCCGCCGTTAAAATCAGAACGGCCGACTGCGCGTTTTTCACTTCAATTGAATCGCCAAGCGTTGCAACCGTGCCGTCAGAAAATGCTTTTATGGCGAATGCGAATGCCGTTCCGATTTCGCCGCCGGCTTTTCCGCTGAGTACGAGCGCCGACTGTTCCAGCGGCTGCATTTTATCGAACGGACGGTTCGCATAATTATTCATATCGCCGCGATCCAGCCGCGCGAAAAAATTCAGCGCGCCGGCGCGGTCTGCCGAAATTTTCATGATCAGTGCGTCTGCTTCGGCAGAAACAAACACTTCGCGCGTGAAGCTTGTTCCGGCGATGGTGTATTCGGTTTTTGAAATCGCATCGGCCAGATTCAGCTCGCGCCGGTATTTTTCCACTGCCGCTTTTTTTTCAAGAATCTGTTCACATCCGGTTTCGGTAATTGTTATTTCGTAACCTTTCACCTGAATGCCGTAATCGAACTCCAGCAGCAGATCGCCGAGCGGTTCATACTGGCGCATGATCGGCGGAATACCGGAGAGCGAATGATTTGTCAGCGTTTCCGCCTCTTTCAATTCGCCGGCGAAAATCAGTTCACGGATTTTTTTCAGATTCTTTTTTGCATCCGGATTAATCCGGTCGCGGAAACCGCCGCTCCACAGCGAATCTTCATTCAGCTGAATCCGTTCGTTGTGAACATTGCCGAACACCATCGCGCCGATCCGTCCGTTGCCGAGCGGCAGCGCCGAATACCAGTCGCTGCCGGCTTCCTTTGTATAAAATAAGACATTGTTTTTCACAGGCATGCCTATATCAGAAAAGAAGTAGAATCAAAATGCCGTTTGAAGGATTTTATGTTTTTAGTTGCAGATATTTTTATAGCCCGCAGCCAGAAACCCCCGGTTTTTTAAGACCGGGGATAAAAGACTCCATACTCCGGACTGCTTTGTCAGGACGGGGCTATTCTGCAGAAGACCAGAAGCCACGGCTTCAGTTTATCCGTAGATGGGGCCGTACGCTTTACAGGCGCGATAATCGGCGGATTCGGTATCTTCCGTGCCAAACGCTGCCCAGGCAGACGGCCGGAAGATTTTGTCTTCGTCCACATTATGCATGCTCACCGGAATCCGCAGCATCGCTGCCAATGTAATGAGATCAGCGCCGATGTGTCCGTAGCAGAACGCGCCGTGATTCGCGCCCCAGTTGGCCATCACGCTGTATACATCTTTGAACGATCCTTTGCCGGTGACACGCGGTGCAAACCAGGTGGTCGGCCACGTCCTGTCGGTGCGATCTTCCAGAATTTTATGAACATCAGCGTGCAGTTCACAGGTGTGGCCTTCGGCGAGCTGCAGCACCGGTCCGAGTCCCTTAACATAATTGAGACGTGCCATTGTGGCCGGCATTCCGCCGCGCGTGCCTTTTTTATAGTGACTGGAAAAGCCGCCGCCGCGGAAATAAAACAGGTCGGCGGCACACCAGTCGGTGGCATCCAGACACGCTTTAGCGTCGGCGTCTGTCATTTCATAAAACGGCTTGATGACCGGATTGCCGTCTTTGTCCGAAACCGCGCCGGTGCCGTCAAGGCTGGCCGCGCCGGAATTAATCAGATGAATAATTCCATTCTGCGCAAGGCCGGTGAGTTTTTTGCCGGTGACACGTTGAACGGCATCCGGACTCCAGTAGGTACGCACGTCGGCAAAAATTCCCGGCGTGTTGGTGAGCAGATGCTGGAAAAGCATCGTTATGCCGTTAAGCGTATCGTTTTCAGTGGCAACCATAAAAGCTTCGCGCCGGCCGTTCCAGTCAAACTGTGAATTGAGCATCGCTTCGGCAAAGTCGAAGTTCGGTTTATAGTCTGTCCACTGGCGCTGCCCCTGTACGCCGCTGACGATGGCATTGTGTCCGCAGCTCTCTTCTACAAACCCCATTTCGGCGAGCTTCGGATTGCCGACCATCAGGTCGCGGATAATCAGCATGCACTTCACCGTGAATGCCCACTGCGCATCTCTTTCGGCGGCATCGGCCTGCATGTCCGCCGGATTTTTGTCGATGCCCTCTTTGCAGTTTTCGCGCGTCCATTGATATGCTTTTTCAAATTCATCTTGATCGTAAATACCGAAATCAATCCGGCGCAGGATTTCTGTTTCGTCGACAGACTCCGACCGCATACCGAGATATTCCTGCAGCATATCCTGATTCAGAATTGAACCGGCGATGCCCATGCACATGGAGCCGATTTGCAGATAGGAATTGCCGCGCATCGATTTTGCCGCCACGCCGGCGCGTACAAACCGTAGAATTTTTTCGCGCACGTCAGCCGGAATTTCCGTATCGCCGGCATTCTGCACGTCGTGACCGTAGATGCCGAATGCCGGCAGACCCTTCTGCGAATGCGCCGACAAAACGGCGGCAAGATACACCGCGCCGGGACGTTCCGTGCCGTTAAAGCCCCACACGCCTTTAATCGTCAGCGGATCCTGATCCATCGTTTCGGTGCCGTAACACCAGCACGGCGATACCGTCAGTGTAACGCCAACACCGGCGCGCTCAAATTTTTCCTGGCACATCGCCGCTTCCGCCACGCCGCCGATGGTTGTATCGGCAATCACCACTTCCACCGGTGCGCCGTTTGGATATTTTAAATTATCCTGAATCAGTTTGGCGGCGGCCTGCGCCATATTCATTGTCTGATCTTCCAGACTTTCCCGTACGCCGTTGCGCCGGCCGTCAATCGCCGGACGGATTCCAACCTTCGGCAGACTTGCCAGTAATCTGTTTGCCATGTTCTTCTCCTGTTAAACGAGTTTTTCAAAAAATAGCAGTGTTGAAAAATTTCGGCGGTCGACTTTTGGAGTGGTAAATTTTATACATTATGCCAAGCTCCGGCGTATGAAAGAAATCATCAGTTACGGACGTTTCCGGTGCAATGAACTTACGCCGCATAAAAACCGGGGCATGGAAATTACGCTGGTCGAAAAAGGCCTGCTGGAGTGGATGGTGGAGGGCGTACCGGAAAAAGTAGTGCCGGGATCTGTTTTTTTTACGCTGCCGTGGCAGGTGCACGGCAGCTTACATCCGAAAGAGCCGGACAACATGATTTGTCACGTTTTATTCCACCTTGAACAGGATTATCCGGTTCCCTGTAAACAGTTTCGCTTTCCGGCGAGTTTTGGCTTTACCCCGGCGGAAAACCGTACGCTTAGTATTTTATTTACCGGAAGCTCTCAGCACGCTTTCCGTGCTACGCCGGCGATGCGCTGGCTGATGCCGGCAGTGATCACCGAACAGCAAACCGGTCATCTGCTCGGAAAAGCTCACACGATTTCTTTATTGCGCGCAGTGCTGATTGAGCTTGGCCGCACTATTTCCGGCGAAGCCGCTGACACCGGAACACATTCGTGGACGTCAAACAAAGTGCAGCGATTGATTACCGAACTCGCCGGCGAATGTGACCAGCCGTGGACACTCAAGCAAATGGCTGAACGCTGCGGAATCCGGCGTACGCAACTGAACAATATTTTTCAAAAGCTTACCGGCAGTACGCCGATGGATTATCTTGTCCGGCTGCGCATTGAACGCGCCAAAGCACTGCTGCGCGAAACAAATATTAAAATTATTGATATCGCATTCGAATGCGGATTCAGCAGCAGTCAGTATTTTGCCAACACCTTCTGTCATGCCACCGGCATGACGCCCAGCAAATACCGGTTGCGTTGCGCCGGTCTTACACCGGCAGAATTAAAAAAATGGGCGGCAATGGAGTTTCGCAGCGAGCAGGAAGAACGCCGCCGTGTTCAGCAGTTCACTGCAGAAAAAGTGCAACCCCGCGAATTATGAGACTGTTCTGCACGGTTTTCTGCCGGATAAACCGGAGTTCCGGCGAGCCGGTTTTCAGCTTCACCGCCCGGCCTTTGGCGATCGCGCACAGCTCATAATGGTATTGAGCATGACCGTCATTTATACACCTATACACCTGAACCGGTGATAAATCCGAACTCCGGCATTTTAATTTACAGTCTATCACAGCTTAAAATAATAATAATGTTGCCAGTGTTCCTGGTAAATGGAAGCTTAGTAGCCTGCTTTTTAAGGAGGAATGGATATGGCTAAAATTGCAATTAAAAATGATATTTTCTGGGTCGGTGCAAAAGACCCGGAGCGCCGGTTTTTTGACGGACTGCTGCCGCTGCCGCATGGCACAACGTACAATTCATATCTGATTCAAGGCTCCGAGAAAACAGCGCTGCTGGATACGGTGGAGCCGGCGCTGCTGGATCAGCTGCTGGCGAATCTGGAAGGCGTAAATAAAATTGATTACATTGTGTCGCATCATGCAGAGGAGGATCATTCCGGATCGATTCCGCAAATGCTGGAACGGTTCCCGGAAGCAACGCTGCTGTGCATGCAGAGAAATAAAGAGATGCTGCTGGATTTATTGCCGATTCCGGAAGAGCGGATTCGGGTGGTTGAAGACGGCGCTGAGATTTCACTCGGCAATAAAACGATTCGCTTTCTGTTTACACCGTGGACGCACTGGCCCGAAACCGGCATGACCTATATTCCAGAGGATAAAATTCTGTTCCCGTGTGATTTCTTCGGATCGCATCACTGCTTCGATGAAATTTTCGCCGAAGAAAAACCGGAAGTATATCTCGGAGCGCAACAGTATTACGTCCAGATTATGATGCTCTACTCCAAGATCACCGCGAAATATCTCGACCGCCTGAAAGCGCTCGATATTGAAATGATCTGCCCAAGCCACGGTTCGGTATATGACCGGCCGCAGATCATTTTTGATCTTTATGAAAAATGGATGCGCGGCGAACCGGAAAATCTGGCACTGATTGCGTATATCTCTACACACGACAATACGGAAGTTATGGCAGAATATTTAAATACAGCGCTTGAAAAACGCGGTGTGAGAACGGTGCTGAAAAATCTGGTTGGACTGCCGCTTCATGAACTGGCGGGTTTATTGACGGATCCGGCGACGATTGTACTCGGCTCCTCTGTGATTATGGCGTCGCTGCATCCACTGGCAGTGTACACTGCATTTCTGCTCGACCGGCTGAAGCCGAAAGCAAAATTTGCGGCGGTCATCGGTTCTTATGGCTGGAGCCCGAACCCGCTGAAAAACGCCGGCGACCTGCTGGCATCATGGAAGCCGGAAATCGTCGGCGCGGTGATCGCCAAAGGACATCCCGGCGAGGAAACCATGAAAGAACTCGACGCACTGGCGGATGCAATTGCCGCCAGACATAAGGCCGCCGGAATTTTAAATTAATCTCTATGGAACAGACAACTCTACAGAACACGATGTCCACCATTGAAGAAGCTGCACGCAGCGGATCATGGGATAAGGTGAATGAGATTCTCATTCAATTCGGACTGCAGCTGCTCGCCGCAACGCTCATTTTTATTGTCGGCCGCTGGCTTGCGCGCCGTCTGCAGCTCTGGATTGAACGGGTTATGCGCCGTGCGAAAGTTGATCCGATCCTGATCACCTTTACAGCGAATCTGACATATACGCTTATGCTGATTGTTGTCATTTTGGCGGCGCTGGCGCAAATCGGAATTCAAACCGCATCGCTGGTGGCAATTCTCGGTGCCGCCGGTTTAGCTATCGGCCTTGCCCTGCAGGGCTCGCTGTCCAATTTTGCCGCCGGCGTCTTAATGGTGATTTTCCGGCCGTTCAAGATCGGCGAGTATATTGAGGGCGGCGGTGCCGCCGGTACGGTGAAAGCCATTCATATTTTTACCACCACGCTCACCTCGCCGGACAACCGGAAAATTATTGTCCCGAATTCAAAAATGATGAGCGACAATATTGTAAACTATTCGGCACACGGAACGCGCCGCATCAGTTTAACCGCGGTCATCAGTTATCGCGATGATATTGACGCCGCGAAAACAATTCTTAAAAAACTACTCGAAAATGAGCCGCGTGTGCTGAGCGATCCGGCTCCGCTGGTTGCGGTGGCGGCGATCGGTGATCACGGGGTTGAATTCACAGTGCGAGGCTGGGTGAACGTAAGCGATTTCTGGGGTGTCACGTTTGATTTAACCGAAGCCATCAAAAAAAGTTTAGACGCCGCCGGACTGACAATTCCGTTCCGGCAGCAGGATGTTCATTTATACACACATAATTCGTGAATTCCGGCTGAATACATTTTCCCTGACAATGAACGGGATCTTTATTATTTTCAGGTGTTATGAATGAGAGATGCTTCCAGCATGTGGCGGTTTTAAAAGGCGGAATTTCTACTGAACGTGAGGTTTCACTTGAGTCCGGTGCGGCCATTGCCGCCGGTCTGCGCGCCGCCGGTTACACAGTGTATGAACTGGATGTGACGTCCCGCACCATTGACCTGCCGCGAGAAGTGGAGGCGGTCTTCATTGCGCTGCACGGAACGTTTGGCGAGGATGGCGGAGTGCAACTGCTGTTAACTCAGATGGGTGTGCCGTTTGTCGGTGCAGGAGTGGAAGCGAGCCGGATGGCGTTTGATAAACAGCTTACTGACATTTGTCTGCGCGCTGCCGGTGTGCCGGTGCCGGATATAGAGGTGGTGCGTAAAGAACGCCAGCCGGTCATGCAGCCGCCGGTGGCGGTAAAGCCGCTGCGGCAGGGTTCCAGCGTCGGCTGTTCGCTCGTGTTTGAAGCAATGCATTTTCCGGCGGCACTTGAAAAAGCGCGGCAGTACGGGGAGGAAATCATTGTGCAGCGGTTTATTCCCGGACGGGAATTTACGGTAAGCATTGTGGCCGGCGAGGTGCTGCCGCCGGTTGAAATCGTACTGGAAGAGGGCTGGTACGATTACGACGCGAAATATAAAACGGATTCAACACGCTATATTGTACCGGCGAAGATTGACGCCGAAACAGAAGTGCGGATGAGAGAACTCGCATTCAAAACATTTCATTCGCTCGGCGCGCGCGGTTTTGGCCGCGTCGATTTCCGGATGACGCCGGCAGGCGAGCTGTTTGTGCTCGAACTCAATACCATTCCCGGATTTACGGCGCACAGTCTGATGCCCAAAGCCGCCGCTGCCGCCGGAATCGGCTTTTCTGAGCTTTGCGACCGGATCATGCGCACCGCTTTGATGCCCTGAAAAATTCGACTTTGTTCAAATAAAAGATTCATTCACGCAGAGCCGCAAAGAGGAGAAAGATTTTTTTAGACAGGATTAACAGGATTTTAATATTCAATTCTCGATTTCCAGTTTTTGTGACTTTTGCGCTTTTTTGTGGCAATTAAAATTCGGTTCCATCCGCGTAATCCGCGGTCAAATTCTTTGCGCCCGCTCGCGATTCTTTGCGGAAAATGAATTATTAGAGTTTCTATGAAATTTGAAATTTGAAATTTGCCGGCTGAAATGAAACACTGCCATACAAACTTTTACGTTCGAATCGGAGTTTGGCTGATGGCAGCAAGAAAAAGACAAATAAAATCAAAACGCCGCGTATATTATGCGAAAACACGCGCAAACAAAAAACATACTGCACGCCGCAGTCTGGTTGTGCTGTTTCTGCTGCTCGTGACTGCAGGAATCGTTTACGGACTTTATCGCGGCGCAAAATTTACCGGTTCGCTTTTCTTTTCGCGCAATCCGGCGTTTGAGCTGAAAATTGTTGATATTGCTACAGACGGACGGCTGACTGTTTCGCAAATTCGCGAATATGCCGCTGTAGAAACCGGTGCAAATATTTTTTCCGTCGACACCGCTGCTCTGCGCAAACGCCTTGTCGATGTGCCGCTGGTTGAAACCGTCATTGTGCGCCGGAAGCTGCCGGACACGCTCGAAATCAAAATTACCGAACGCGTCGCATTGGCGCAGATCCGCTGGAGCGCACGCGGTCTGCCGTTTCTGATCGACCGCGCCGGTGTTGTCCTGCCGCCGACACGCAGCGGACAAGTGCTGCCGGTGATTGAGGGCATGAAAAGTAACGCACTGCGTCCCGGTGAAAAAAGCAATGATGCCGGCGTGCGCTACTGCCTTGATCTGCTCATGCTGTCCGACTCGCTCGGCTTCGGGCCGATCGTTCGCTTCGGCACATTTAACCTGCGTTTTCCTGAATTTATCGACGTCACTGTTAACACCGAAACCAGTGCGCGCTTTCCGTATAAGGACGCCAAAGAAAAACTCATCCGGCTCGTTAGTGTACTGCAATTGGCAAACGAACAGGGGCGGCGCATCAAAACCGTTGATCTCACGCCGGACGGCCGCAATGTGCCGGTAACCTATTATTGAAATATGAAAAATGGTGTCAAACGTCTGAACGTCAAAGGTCACAAGCCGGAACTTCTAAACTGGTGTTCCGGACATTGGATGTGCGACCTTCAGACCTGCAACCGGTTTGAAATCTGAAATTCGAAAAAATATGGCCGCGCCGGTGATCACAGCTCTTGAAATCGGAACCAGCTCAGTCAAAGTGCTGATGGCTGAAGTGCGTGAGGATGGTGGAATCATGATTGCCGGCGTCGGCGAGCGCGATTCACGCGGCGTGCGCAAAGGCGAAATTATCGACTTCGAGCTCGCGCTCGACTCCGTGCGCAATGCAATGGAAGACGCCGAGAGCAGTTCGCGCAAATCCATCGGCGAACATCTCTATCTTGTGGCGTCCGGCGGCCGCGCAGAAAGCCTGCTGCACGCCGGCGGAATTCCGGTGCTCAACGAATATGACGAGCCCGGCGGCGAAATTACACAGGACGATGTAGATCATGCCCTGGAAGCCGCCCGTAAAATTCATGTGCCGGACGACCGCATCCGCATGCATACGCTGGAACAAAATTTTGAGGTCGACGGGCGTGGCGGCATTGCAAATCCGGTGAGGATGCTCGCCCAGGAACTGCGCGCCGGCATGCTGATGATTCACGGACAGCGCTCCGTGATTGAAAATCTGAAAAAACTCATTGAAAGTGTTCCCGTCACTTGTGCCGATGCTGCGTTTGGCGGATTCTGTTCTGCACTCGCCGTGTTAACACCGGAACATAAACGCGCCGGCGCTGTTGTGATTGATCTTGGCGGCGGAACAACCGACTACCTGGCGTATAGCGCCGGACTTGTCCGGCTGGCCGGTTCAATCGCCGTCGGCGGCGACCATATTACCGGCGATATTTCCAGCGGACTGAATCTCGGGCGCCGGCAGGCTGAAATGCTTAAAAAAGAGTCCGGCAGCGCCATAATCAACCGGTTGAAAAGTGATCAGAATATTTCTATTCCGCCGGAAGGCAGCTATCGCGGCGGCATTGTCCGTTCATCCACGCTGCACACCATCATCCACGCGCGCATGGAAGAGACACTGCGCTTAATTGCCGAGCAGATTGAACAGAGCGAACTCGCCGGAGTATTAAACGGCGGCGTCATTCTTACCGGCGGCGGATCGGCACTCGAAGGCGTTGCTGATTTGGCACAGCAGGTATTTAACGCACCGGCGCGCGTCGGAAGAATTTACGACTGTGTCGGACTCTCCACCAAACAGGAGGGCGCACGTTTTGCCGCCGCGATCGGCGCTATCCGCTACGCCTCAGCGCAGCGCAAACCCGCCGCGCCGGCGCGTGGAGCCATCCGGAATTTTTTCTCGAAACTATGGGGCGGAGGAGAATGAAAAATTATCAAAGAGTCAAAAGTCTGAAAGTCAAAGGTCAAACGTCAGTGTTCCCGGCTTGCGACTTTAAGACCCGTAACTTCCGACACGTTTTAACCCTGAACAGTGAACTCTGAACAGTGAACTCCGACCGCAAAAAAATTCTGATTCTCGGACTCGGCGGCGCCGGTTGTAATGCGGTAGCGCGTATTGCTACGGAAGCGCCGGCGGGCATGGAATTTGCCGTGATGGACTGCGACGAACAGACGCTGCAGAACTGCCATTATGTTGAGAATAAACTGCAGGCCGGACGGGAGCTTACCGGCGGACTGAGCGCCGGCGGCGATATTGAAATCGGCCGGCGCTGCGTCGAAGGTTCCGGTGAGCAGTTTAAATCGCTGATCAACACCGCCGGGTTCTTGATGGTTATCACCGGGCTTGGCGGCGGATTCGGCACAGGCGCCGCGCCGGTGGTTGCGCGCATGGCACGCGATCTCGGTGCCGTCACACTCTTTTTCGCCGTACTGCCGTTTCCGTTTGAGGGGACGGTGGCACGCGGTAAAGCTGAACGCGCCATCCGGCGCATGCGAACCTATGCCGACGCCATTATTGAACTGCCGAATGAACAGCTTCAGCCGCCGGATGATGCATCGGTGGAAGAATCATTTGATTACAGCAGCCGGCTGCTTGCTGCCGGCGTGAGCGGAATCTGGAGAATGCTCTCGTATGCCGGTGTGTGCAACCTCGATTTTGCATCACTCGGCACCATGCTAAACTATTGTGACGCATTCTGCCGCTTCGCCGGCGCGAGCGCCGCCGGCGAAAACCGCGCCGGAGATGTCGTTGAAGAACTGCGTGCACATCCGCTGCTGCACAACACGGCTGTATTTCAAAGTGCGCCGGGCATGATCATCGGGATCACCGGCGGACACGATTTAAAGCTCGTCGAAATCCAGCAGATTGTCGACGGGCTCGCACCGGAGAATCCGGAGTGCTGGCTGAAAACCGGCATCGCGATCGACCCGCAGTTTTCCGGTCGTGTCGATGTTATGCTGCTCGCCGCCGAAGCGTGGAAAGAGCCGCTGATCGACGATGGGCACGGCGGCAGAAAACCGGCGGCCGGGCAGGGGGAGCTCGGACTTAAACCGCGCTCACGCACCTTCGGCGGCGCCGAACGCACCATCTGGAAAGGCGAAGACCTCGACATCCCAACTTACATCCGCCGGAAAATAAAACTGCCGCGGTAAAAATTTTTCCCAATGAATGAGCTGGATAAAATTTACGATGGAATTGCTGCGGATTATGAAAGAGGGCGCAACATTTTTAATAATACGGCGCAACTTGAAATGCTTGCAGAAAAAATTCCGGCGCATGCAGATGTGCTCGATGCCGGTTGCGGTTCCGGAATACCGGTTCTGAAATTTTTTATTGATCACGGTTGTCGTGTAACCGGTACTGATATTTCGGCAGAGATGCTGGCGCTGGCAGCGAAAAATAGTCCGGCGGCCGAGCTGATTCAAAAAGACACCGCCGAACTGGATTTTCCGGCGGACTCATTCGACTTGATCACCTCAATCTACACCCTGTTTCATATGTCGATGGAATGTCAGGTGAGTGCGTTTGGAAAATTTTACACCATGCTGCGCGCCAGCGGCATCGCCTGTTTCACGCTGGCCACAGAAACGTATACCGGAGCGCCGGAGTTTTCCGGCATGAAGCAATTTAAGGATGTTGAATTGCCGTATCATCATGTGACGCCGGAAAAATATGCAGAACTTCTTACGGCGACCGGATTTAAAATTCTCTCCGCTGAACACTTGAAAATCGGACGAGAAACCATGCTGTGGATGCTGGTGCAAAAGGAATAATATGAAAAAATACCGGACGGTATTGCATCCACTTGAGCTGAATTATCAGAGCGCTCATCCAATGCGAACCTTGTTTCGTCTGTTGAACCGGCCATGGTATTATTTCGTTATTACGACACTGCTGCTCCTGATCAAGCACTCTCCGGTGTGGGCAATTCCGTTTTTGATTGCCGAATTGATCGATCTGCTGGTCACACCGGAAAACTGGTCGATGTCCCGTGCCGTAATTTATTTTTCCATTGTGGTGGTACTAACGATTCAGAATATTTTTTCGCACACGCTGTTTTTTGTTATGTTAAGCGGCACAATTCGCGATCTGGAACAGACGTTACGTAATGCGCTGGTAACGCGGATGCAGCACCTTTCCATTGCATTCCACGATCGTACGGAAAGCGGACGGCTGCAGGCGAAAGTCCTGCGCGATGTCGAGCAGGTACAGACATTCTGTATGCTGCTTGGTGACGGCGGGATGCTGGCGATCCTTTCCATCGTGTTTGCGATTCTTGTGACCGTTGTGCGCGAGCCGAAAATGCTGATCGTATTTTTAATTCTTGTGCCGCTTTGCATCGCTTTGCGCGCCGCATTTCATCACCGGATCCTGGCGCACAATAATGCGTTCCGCGAAGAGGTTGAGCGGATGTCTGCCGGTATTGTTGAAATGCTGAATATGATTCCGGTAGTGCGTGCACACGGGCTTGAAAGCATGGCCGCCAGCGAGATGGAGCGGCAGTTTGACGAGGTGAACCGCAGTGGACGAAAGCTTGATCGGATCGACTCGCTGTTCGGCTCTTCCGCATGGGTGGTTTTTCAGCTTTCAGTGGTTTGCGGATTGATTGTGCTGGTCTGGTTTAATCGCCGCGGATTGATCTCCATTGGGGATATTGTTTTATATCAGAGTCTGTTCAGTATGATTGTGATGTGCGTTTCGCAGCTGCTGGGGATTTATCCCCGGCTCATGAGAGGTATCGAGTCCATCCGCTCAATCGGTGAAATACTGGAGTGTCCTGACCTCGAGTTAAATGACGGACGTGCGTCCGTTGCAGAGATTGGCGGACATGTTGAATTCGATGATGTTTCATTTGTGTATGACGTTGAAAAAAATCACGGTGTGAAAAACTTTTCATTGGATGTAAAACCCGGTGAATGTGTTGCATTTGTCGGACCGAGCGGCGCCGGAAAATCAACGGTCATTCAGTTGTTGATTGGATTCCGTCGCCCGCAGGCAGGTCGTATTCTGTTCGATAGACGCGATATGGAAGCATGTGATATGCGAACGGTTCGCAGGCATATTTCTGTTGTGCCGCAGGAAACGGTTTTATTTTCCGGTACTATTCGTGAAAACATTCTTTATGGATTATCCGGCATTTCTGATGAACGGCTGATGGAGGTGCTGACCGCAGCACATCTGGCAGATGTTGTTGCCGAGCTGCCGGAAGGACTTGAAACAAAAATCGGCGAAGATGGTGCCATGCTTTCCGGTGGACAGCGTCAGCGAATTGCTATTGCACGCGCTTTGGTTCGCAATCCTAAAATTCTTGTGCTCGATGAAGCCACCTCTGCGCTTGATACTGTTTCCGAAAAAAAAGTTCAGGATGCCATCGACAGTGCCGTAATCAATCGAACCACATTTATTGTTGCGCACCGGCTTTCAACCATTCGCAGGGCAGACCGGATTGTCGTGATGAAAAACGGTCGCATTGTTGAAATCGGTTCTTATTCAGAATTAATGGAATGCCATGGATTTTTTTATGAAATGCAGCAGTCTCAAGGCGGGGAGTAATTTTCGGTATATTTGGCGAATATAATTTTCGGGAGGTGTTCGGGGAATTACGCTTGAGAATAAGCGTGACGCGGAAAAACAAGAGTCAAAAATCTGAAGGGCGGCGTTCGAATATCGGGTGGTAATTTAAAATTTTTTAATCGTGAATTTTCAGAGATTCGCCGGCAGCCTTGAAAAAAGCTCCTCAAAAACTTGTGTGTGTACGATAATTTTTCAGTTTAAATTTTACCGGAACCACCAGAGCAGAACGATGACGCCGAGTACAATGCGGTACCACCCGAACGGGGTAAAGCTGTGTTTGCGCAGATAGTTCATGAGCCATTGAATAACACAGGCGGCAACGATAAAAGCGACCATGAATCCGGTGGCGAGGATGAGATATTCCGCGCCGGAAAATGCGGCGCCGGATTCCATGAGTTTATATGCGCCGGCACCGGTGAGTGTGGGCACGGCGAGAAAAAATGAAAACTCGGCGGCGATTCGGCGGTCGAGTCTCAGCAGCATTCCGCCGAGAATAGTGGCAGCGGAACGTGACGTGCCGGGAACGAGTGCAAGGCATTGAAAGCAGCCGATGAACAGAGCGGTTTTAAACGTAATTCCGGTGATGTCCTGAATGGCGCCGGTTTTCATACCGCGTGTTTTTTCGAAAATGACCAGCGCAACGCCGTAAAAAATCAGCGCACACGCGACGGTTTGCGGTGTGAAAAGATAATGTTCAATCGTATCGGCGCATAAAAGTCCGAGAATGACTGCCGGAAAAAATGCAACGGCAACTTTCATCCAGAGCAGCCATTTATTTTTACGCTCTTCGGCCGTACCGGCAAACGGCCACAGTTCGCGCCGGAAGAGAACAATCACAGCAAGCGTTGCGCCGGTCTGGATAAAAATTGTAAAGGCATCAGAAAACTGTTTGTTCTCAGAAAGCTGCAGAAATGCGTCGACAAGAATCATGTGGCCGGTGCTGCTGATCGGCAGAAATTCAGTGATACCTTCAACAAATCCGAGCAGGACAGCTTTTAAAAAAGTTATTACAGACATGTCATCCGTTCTGTTTTGACGCGGCGGGACGTCGCGTCTACATTGATTACATTACAGAGCGGCGGCGGTTTTTCAAATGCATCTGACAAAAATATTGAAAACGCCGGCGGACAGGAGATGATGGTGCACATGACTGAATTATGGATTGCCATTTTTTTTCTGCTTGCCGGCTTTGGTCTGTTAACCGGCGGTGCAGAACTGCTGGTGCGCGGCGCGTCACGGCTGGCGGCGGCGCTGGGCATTTCTCCGCTGGTGATCGGCTTGACAGTGGTTGCATTCGGTACGAGCGCACCGGAACTGGCGGTGAGTGTGATGTCCGGCATGGCAGGTGAGACGAACATTGCACTCGGCAATGTTCTCGGCAGTAATATTTTTAATATCCTTTTTATTCTCGGAATTTCGGCGCTGGTGGCGCCGCTGATTGTTTCAACGCAACTGATCAAACTGGATGTGCCGCTGATGATTGCCGCATCGGCACTGGTATTTTTGTTCGGTGCGAACGGTGTAATCAGTACGGTTGAAGGCGTCATTCTGTTTGCCGGAATTATTGCATATACCCTTTTTTTAATCATGAAAAGCCGCAAAGAAAACTGCGCCGCCGTCGCTGAGATACCGGCAGCAAAGGGCGCACGCGCATTGTTGAAGAACGGGTTTTTTGTGCTCGCCGGCCTGGTGCTGCTGGTACTCGGTTCCAGCTGGCTGGTGAAAAGTGCGGTGACCATTGCGCAGCATTGCGGGGTGAGCGATCTGGTTATCGGTTTAACGATTGTCGCTGCCGGAACTTCGCTGCCGGAAGCGGCAACATCGGTTGTGGCAAGTCTTCGTGGTGAGCGCGATATTGCAGTGGGAAATATTGTCGGCAGTAATCTGTTTAATCTGCTGTGTGTTCTCGGTGCAGCGGCCGTTGTCACGAAAGGCGGAATCCCGGTGCCGGAATCGGTTTTAGTTTTTGATTTTCCGGTGATGCTGACGGTGGCGCTGGCGTGCCTGCCGGTGTTTTTCACCGGCAATGTTATTACCCGGTGGGAAGGCGCGCTGTTTTTCGGTTATTATATCATTTACACTGTTTTTCTAATTCTGCTGTCCACCGGCAGCACCGTTGCAACGGAATTTCGCATGGCAGTGCTGTGGTTCGTTCTGCCGCTGACGGCTGTTGCGATACTGATGCTGGTGTGTCGTGAAATCCGGCAAAACAAAAAAACGTAATCCGTGCATTCCGGCAGTGAATTCTGCAGAGGCGCTATTTTTTATTCGCACAATTCTCCGGAATGCGTGTATTCTGACAAAACTTTTTTGAAAACTGAGGAGTGACGATGAAAAAACTTTTGCTGGCTGGAATTTTGTCAATTGCAGGACTCGCCGGTGCGATGGAACGCATGGTGTTTGTGAATCTCGAAGAGGTGTTTAATAATTTCTACCGCACGCAGCTTTCGAAGGCGACCATTGAGGCGCAGCAGAAGGAGATTGAGGCGGAGCGCAAAGCGCGTGCCGATGAAATTACATCGTTCGCCACCGAAGTTGACGCTCTGAAAAAAGAGGCACGCGATATGACGCTGACGGAGGATATCCGCGATGCAAAACGGCTGATTTACGAAGAACGCCTGCTTGAGCTGCGCAGCAAGCAGAAAGAGCTGGAAGAATTTGTACAACTCCGGCAGCAGCTGCTGCAACAGCAGGTTACACGCATGAGTCAGTCGATTATGGATGAAATTCGCGGCGCGGTGATTGAGTATGCCAAGCGCAACGGATTGCAGGCGGTCATGGACAATTCAGCGCGCCGGGCGGCGATCGGCGTGTTTATTTACACACATCCTGACGTGGATATTACACAGCAGATTCTTGGTGAATTGAATAGTAAGCGTCCGGATTCATTTGAACAGATGATAAAAGATGCGACGGGCGCAGAAGAAGCGCCGGTTCCGGCCGAAGCTGCTCCGGCGAACTGATATCAAACCGCGGATTACGCGGATGGAAACGGATTTTTAAATCACGAATGAACACGAAGAAAAAATTGCAGTGTCCCGTTCAATACTTCGTTCTCTTCGCTTCCTCCGTGTGAAATAAATTTTAAGGATTTAAATGAAACTTGTTGAACTTGCAGAAAAAATCGGCGGGAAACTGGACGGCGCCGGCGATGTTGAAATTCGCGGCGTAGCGGCAATCGGCTCTGCAGAGCCGGGCGAAATCAGTTTTCTTGCGAACCCGAAATATGCAGCACAGGCGGCGGCAACCAACGCATCGGCGCTGATTGTACCGGAGAACTGGAGCGCGGAATCGCCGGCGGCATTCATTCGCGTAAAAAATCCGGATGCCGCATTTGCACAGGCAACCATGCTGTTTTATACACCGCCGCCGGCGGCGGTCGCCGGAGTTCATCCGTCGGCAGTCGTCGCGCCGGATGCCATCATCGGAGAAAACGCCAGCATCGGGCCGCTGTGTGTGGTTGAATCCGGCGTAACGATCGGTGCCGGAACGGTGCTGGTTGCGCAGTGTTATATCGGTGCAAACTGCACTGTGGGAAAAAACTGTCTGTTCTATCCGCATGTGTCGCTGCGTGAATCGGTGAAAACCGGTGACCACGTGATTCTGCATAACGGCACGGTGATCGGCAGCGACGGGTTTGGTTATTCAGTGGACGAAGCCGGCGTGCGCACAAAGATTCCGCAGGTCGGCACAGTGGAGATCAGCGACGATGTTGAAATCGGAGCGAATACGACAATAGATCGCGCGCGGTTCGGCAAAACAAAGATCGGTACCGGTGCAAAGATTGATAATCAGGTTCAGATTGCACACAATGTGGAAATCGGCGAGCACGTGGTGCTGGTTTCGCAGGTTGGCATTGCCGGCAGCGCGCGCGTCGGCGAAAAATCGATTCTGGCCGGAAAAGTTGGCGTGAACGGCCATATTGAAATCGGCAAAGGCGTGGTTGTCGGCCCGATGGCCGGCGTGACAAAGAGCGTGCCGGACGGCGCTTATCTGATCGGGATGCCGGCGGTAGCGATAAAAGAGTGGAAACGCAGCACGGCTGCTGTTGCGCTGCTGCCGAAATTAAAAGAACGGATTGCGGCATTGGAAAAACGGATAAAGCAGCTTGAACAGTCCGGTTAAAAGACGGGTGAGTTTTTAATTAAAGGAAAACGATGAATCCGATCAGTATGTATGGCGAAAAAGTGTTCAGTATGCGTGTAATGCGTGAGCACCTTTCCGAAAAAACGGTACAATCGCTGGAAGCGACGATCAAAACCGGCAAGCGGCTGAATCCCGGCATTGCGGCTGAAGTTGCCGAAGCGATGAAAGAGTGGGCGCTTTCCAAAGGCGCAACACACTATACGCACTGGTTTCAGCCGCTCACTAACTCCACCGCCGAAAAACACGATTCATTTATTGTGCCGGACGGTGAAGGTTCCGTGATCTGTAAATTTTCCGGCAGCGAGCTGATTCGGGGCGAACCGGATGCCTCCAGTTTTCCGTCCGGCGGACTGCGCGCAACATTCGAAGCGCGCGGGTATACCGCGTGGGACCCGAGCAGTCCGGCGTTCATTAAAGATAATACACTGTGCATCCCGACGGTGTTTTGCGGTTATCACGGCGAAGCACTTGACAAAAAAACACCGCTGCTGCGCTCTATTAAAGCGCTCGATCAGCAGACGCGCCGCATGGCGAAACTGTTCGGCTTGGAAATTAAACAGTACGCCGGCGCAACGCTCGGGGCGGAGCAGGAATATTTTCTGGTCAATCGCGAATATTATAACGCGCGTCTCGATCTGCAGCAGACCGGCCGTACATTGTTCGGCTGCGCGCCGGCAAAACATCAGCAGATGGAGGATCATTATTACGGCACCATCAAAACCCGTGTAATGAAATTCATGGAGGACCTCGACCACGAGCTGTGGCGGCTGGGCATTCCGGCTAAAACGCGGCATAACGAAGTGGCGCCGGGACAGTTTGAAATCGCACCGGTTTTTGAAGAGCTCAATCTGGCGGTCGATCACAATATGCTCACGATGGGGGTGCTGCACAAGACAGCAGAAAAGCATGATTTTGTCTGCCTGCTGCACGAAAAACCGTATGCCGGCGTGAACGGTTCCGGCAAACACAACAACTGGTCGCTTACCGGACCGGATGGTAAAAACTGGCTGCTGCCCGGCGACAACCCGCATGAAAATGCAAAATTCCTGACCGTTATTTGTGCATTGATTCAAGCGGTGGACATGTATGCGGATTTACTGCGCGCCTCTGTTGCTACGGCCGGCAACGATCATCGTCTCGGTGCGCACGAAGCGCCGCCGGCGATTATCTCCATTTTTCTCGGCGAACAACTTACCGATATTATTATGCAGATTGAAAACGGTGCCGCGAGCCGTTCAAAACAGAACGGCACTATTCATCTCGGCATCGATATCTTGCCGACACTGCCGCGCGGCAATACCGACCGCAACCGCACATCGCCGTTCGCATTCACTGGCAATAAGTTTGAATTCCGTGCCGTCGGCTCGAATCAAAGCTGCGCCGGCTGCAATGTAACCATCAATACCATTGTCGCCGATGCACTGGATGACATCTGTACAAAACTGGAAGCGGAGGTCGCCGCCGGAAAAGAGTTTAACAAATCTCTGCAGACGATTCTTTCGAGCATCATTAAAAAGCATAAACGCATTCTGTTTGACGGTGATAATTATACTGCCGCCTGGG
This sequence comes from Kiritimatiellales bacterium, assembly GCA_041656295.1. Taxonomy (NCBI): domain Bacteria; kingdom Pseudomonadati; phylum Kiritimatiellota; class Kiritimatiellia; order Kiritimatiellales; species Kiritimatiellales bacterium. The sequence continues at coordinate 24,158 of JBBADV010000009.1, forward strand.
AGAAGGAAGCTGCGCAGCGCGGACTGCCGAATATAAAAACCACTCCGGAAGCGCTCAAAGCGTGGATTACACCTAAAGCGGTGGAGCTCTTTTCCAGACACAATGTGTTAACTGAAAAAGAACTGCGCTCCCGCTACGAAATTTACCATGCCGAGTATGAAAAAATCATTCATATCGAAGCCGGCGTGGCGCTGCTGATGGCCAAAACCATGATCATTCCGGCGGTCATGACCGCACAGGGAGAACTGGCGGCGCAGATTAAAGCCGTTGTTTCTGCCGGCGGAACTGCCACTGGCGCGCGCGCAGCACTTAAAGGCATCTGTGCCGAAACCGAAAAACTCTACCGGACGGTCGCACGGCTCGAAAAAGCCGCCGCCGTAAAAGAAAAAATCGGCGCCATGAACAAAGTCCGCACCGCAGTGGATGCGCTTGAGCTGATGGTGCCGTTTGAACACTGGCCGCTTCCAACCTACGAAGAGATGATGTTTATGATTTGAGGCGGGAAAATTATTCCGGTAAATCCTTAGCCATCCGTCGAAAAATAAAAAAGCGTGTGCAAATCAATTTATAAGGGTTTACTTTTGCGGTATTGATTGTTTATGTTTCTGAAAATCCCGGAGAGTTTAAACGGGGTTAAGAGGTGTTTTCTGAATCAAATTTAATGACGGGTATAATTATAAACTGGAGGAGGTAATCATGAGTATGTTTTGTTATCAGTGTGAGCAGGCTGCCAGAGGAACCGGTTGCGACGTAATCGGCGTCTGTGGAAAAGATCCGGAAACCGCAACATTGCAGGATTTACTGGTTGAAGTCTGCCGGCAGATCGGTGTCGCGGCGCATGCCGCGCGTCAGCAGGGCAAAGTGACACGTGCAGCAGACATTTATGTGATTGAAGCACTGTTCACCACGGTGACGAATGTGAACTTTGATCCGGCGACGCTGGAAGCGATGATTCGCGCCGGTGAAAAAATTATTCAAGACCTGGGCGGCACAACAACCATCGATTTCTCTGCTGATTGCGCAGGTCTATTAAAACAGGGTGAAGCTGCCGGCGTTGTTCAATATAAAAAAGAACTCGGTGACGACATCACCGGCTTGCAGTATCTGATTCTGTTCGGACTCAAAGGCATGGCGGCATACGCGCACCACGCGCATGTGCTCGGTAAAGAAGATGATTCTGTTTTTGCATTCTTCCATGAAGCGCTTGCGTATCTGAAAGAGGGCAAACCGACGGTGGAAGCACTGTTTGATCTGGCAATGAAAACCGGTGAGGTGAACATCAAGGTCATGGAACTGCTCGACACCGCAAACACCGGGACCTATGGGCATCCGGAACCGACAGCAGTGCGGATTACGCCGGTAAAAGGAAAAGCGATTCTCGTTTCCGGTCATGATCTGAAAGACCTTGCCATGCTGCTTGAACAGACGAAAGGCACCGGCATTAACATCTATACACACGGTGAAATGCTGCCGTGTCACGGCTATCCGGAGCTGAAAAAATACAAACATCTTGCCGGAAACTACGGCGGTGCTTGGCAGAATCAGCGTGAAGAATTCGAAAAATTCCCCGGCGCGATTCTCATGACAACGAACTGTATCCAGCGTCCGAAAGAGAGCTATCAAGCGCAGATCTTCACCAGCGGTCTTGTGCAGTGGCCCGGCGTTCAGCACATCAGCGACGGCAATTTTAAACCGGTCATTGATGCCGCGCTTGCCGCGCCGGGATTCGCCGCAGACGAATCAGAAAAAACGATCACGGTCGGGTTCGGACACAACGCTGTGATGAGTGTTGCGCCGACGGTAATCGATGCCGTAAAATCGGGTGCGCTCAAGCACTTTTTCCTCATCGGCGGCTGCGACGGCGCCAAACCGGGACGGAATTATTACACCCAGTTCGCCGAAGCCGTGCCGCAAGACTGCGTTATTCTCACGCTTGCCTGCGGTAAATACCGTTTTAACAAACTGGAATTTGGCGAACTCGGCGGCATTCCGCGTCTGCTTGACATTGGACAATGCAATGATGCCTATTCAGCCATTCAAATTGCCGTTGCGCTCGCCGGTGCATTTAATTGCGGCGTAAACGATCTGCCGCTCTCCATGATTCTGTCGTGGTACGAACAGAAAGCCGTTGTGATATTGCTCTCGTTGCTGCATCTTGGCATCCGCAATATAAAACTTGGACCGACTCTGCCTGCATTTGTCACTCCGCCGGTACTTAAAGTCCTCGTTGAAAAGTTCAATATTGCACCGGTCTCCACGGTCGATGCCGATTTGAAGGAGTGTTTGAGCAGATAATAACGAATATTAAACGTGGCACTTTAGTTCTTCGTTACGTTTCACTCGCTGCGAATTTGATTTTGATTGATTTATCTTTTAAAGTTAGTGATATTCTCTAGTGCACGGCGCAATGGAACGCAACTGTGCGTGGAATGAGTTGTCATGAACATTTCAAACGAACGCAAGCTCGCGGCGAAAGCAAAAGTTCTCGGTGAAAGTGCGATGCCGGTGCGTTCGATGAATTGAAAAAATTAACGCATTCGGAGTCTGCGCTTGCCCGGCGGCTGGCGGCATCGGCGCTGGGAAAACTTGCTGGAATTATTCCGCCGGCACCGGCGGTAAAAGTGTTGCATCCGCTGCTTTCAGATGTTCATCCGCAAGTCCGGCAGTATACCGCCAAAGCGCTCGGCGCATTCGGCGCGCATGCCAAAGATGTTCTGCCGGATTTGCGCGATATGTTGAAAAATCCGGTGGAAAAGGATTATGTAAAACGTTCGGTGACAACTGCCGGAAAAACAATCCGTGAAGCGGTACGAATTGCGGAAGAAAAAATTGTACATCATTGCCGGCGCTGCGGTGTAAAGCTGATGCCGGACGAATATGCACGCTCTCAAAAAGCGTTTCAGCGTTCGTTCTGCGATCATTGTTTCGACGAGATGTTTCTCGGCCGCCGGAATTTTGAAACAAAAGTTGAACTGCAGAAAACAATTCGTGCGAAAGACGGAGCACTGGTTCAGTCCGTCGGTGAACAGCAGATTTGTGAAATTCTTACCGGCGAAAAAATTGAATACCGCTATGACGAACGGTTTCGCATTCTCAACGGTTATGCCATTCGTCCGGATTTTTATCTGCCGGAATTTGATGTGTATATTGAATACCGGGGCATGGACACCGCCGATTATAAAATCGGTATGCTGAAAAAGCAGAAATTGTATCAGCAGCAGGATAAGAAACTGATTCCTCTTTATCCCGCCGACCGACCGTACCTGCGCGAAATGCTCCTGTCAAAACTGGAAAAATTGAAATAACTTCCAGACAGGTCTTTTCAATATCCGGTGAAAAATGTAAAAAACTCGAAACCTCCGGAGAAATACATGGCGAGCAATGCGGTTCTTAATTATCTGAATGAAATTGAACGAAAAATGTCTGCCGGTATTGCAACGGAACATACGCACCGTCCGGCGCTTCAAAAACTGATTGAGTCTCTTGATTCAAATATTCAGGCCGTGAATGAACCGCGCCGGATTGCATGCGGTGCTCCTGATATTCTAATTTCCAGAAAAAAATTCACACTTGGTTATATCGAAACAAAAGATATCGGCATTTCATTAAATGAGGCAGCAAAAAGCGAACAGCTTAAACGTTATTTCCATGCGCTTGAAAATTTGATTCTTACCGATTATCTGGAGTTTCGCTGGTATGTAAACGGTGAATTACGGCAGGTTGTCCGTGCCGGGAATTTTACAGGCGAGAAAATACGCGCTGATGTTTCCGGCGCTGAAGATGTTGCCGCACTATTGCATGGGTTCTTGAAATATAAGCCGCAGACAATCCGGCATCCGAAAGAGCTTGCCGTGCGTATGGCGAATCTGGCGCACATGGTTCGTGACATCATCGTAAAAGCATTTGAACAGGACAAGGCCTCTGACATGCTTAAAGACTGGCGGTCTGCATTTGCACAGACATTGATGCATGACCTGGAGCGTCCGGAGCGTACCGGCGATTTCGCAGATATGTTTGCACAGACAATTGCTTACGGATTGTTTTCCGCCCGTGTGCTTGATCCGACTCCTGACACATTTTCGCGACAGGAAGCACAGGCGCTGATTCCGAAATCAAATCCGTTTCTCAGAAACTTTTTCTATCAAATCACCGGGCCGGCGCTGGATGATGAGCCGTTCGCGCCGTTTGTTGACGATCTGGTTGCCGTTCTTGCTCACACAGACATGACCCGTGTCCTGAAAGATTTCGGTGTATCAAAGAAAACACGCGACCCGGTATTCCATTTCTATGAGACATTTCTGGCAGAATATGATCCGGCATTGCGCGAAAAACGCGGCGTTTATTATACGCCGGACCCGGTCGTTTCGTACATCGTCCGTTCAGTTGATCACATCCTGAAAATAAAATTCAAATGTCCGGAGGGACTGGCCGACAGCTCAAAAGTTAAGCTTCCGAACTGGCGACCGGAAAAACGCACGAAGAAAGATGCGATGCGTAAAACCGATGAATGTCACCGGGTTCTCATCCTCGATCCCGCCTGCGGAACTGGCACGTTTCTTTACGACATTATCGGCTTGATCCGTAATCAGTTTATCGAACGCAACGATGCCGGCATGTGGCCCGGTTATGTAAAAGGGTCGCTTCTTCCGCGCCTTTTCGGATTTGAATTGATGATGGCGCCGTATGCGATAGCACACTTTAAACTCAGTTTGCAGCTTGCAGGCCGCGATCTTCTGCAACTTCAAGAACAGAGCTGGAAGTATGAAATGGAAGAGGGTAACCGCCTCAATATCTTTCTAACGAATACGCTCGAAGACATGCATGAAATGAGCGGATTGCCGCTTTTTGCCCGCTGGATTGCGGCGGAAACTGAAGCCGCCAACGCAGTCAAACGCGACTTGCCTATCATGGTCATTTGCGGCAATCCGCCGTATTCAGGGCATTCCGAAAACAATGGAAAATGGATTTCAGATTTAATCAACGATTATAAATTTGTTGCCGGCCAACCGCTCGGTGAAAGAAATTCAAAATGGCTGCAGGACGACTATGTAAAATTTATCCGTTTTGCACAATGGCGGCTTGACCAGAGCGGAAGCGGTGTGCTGGCGTTTATTTCCAACAACGGTTATCTGGATAATCCGACTTTTCGCGGCATGCGCTGGTCGCTCATGCAGAGTTTTAATGATATCTATATTCTTAATTTACATGGGCTATCCAATGTTAAAAAACAGGGATTTGATGAAAGTGATGAAAATGTATTTGATATTCAACAAGGTGTTTGCATCGGAATTTTTGTTAAACAATCGGATTCGAATCGGAAATGTCAGATTCATTATGCCGAGATAATTGGAAGACGAGACAAAAAATATGCTCGTTTAAATAAAGACGATGTTTCGAAAACTAAATGGATAAAAGTCAGTCCACACGATCCTTTATATTTTTTCATTCCACAGGATGAAAACCTTCGGAATGAATATGATTTTGGTGTTTTATTGCCTGATATCTTCATAAAGCAATCTATGGGTGTTGCAACTGCGCGAGATGAATTGACTGTTGCGTGGACAGCAGATGAGCTTTTGCAACGAATCCGGATGTTTTCAGAATTGCCTGCAGAGGACGCTCGCAAGCTGTTCAATCTAGGAAAAGATGCTCGCGACTGGAAGGTGCTTTTCGCTCAGCAAGATGTATTACAGACAAAATGCTCGGAGTCGTTAATTGCAGAGTATGTGTATCGACCGTTTGATACTCGAGCCACTTATTATACCGGGAAAACCAAAGGCTTTCTTTGTATGCCAAGAGCAGATGTTATGTGCCATTTAAATGGAAAACATAATAAAGCTTTATGTTTTGTACGCCGCAGTCGGGAGAATGTGTTGTCAAATTATTTTGTCGCAAGCAGTGTTGTAGACAAAACATTATTATCTTCTGCCGATAACGCAAATGTTGCACCTCTTTATCTTTATCCTAATACCAGTGAGTTCAGTTTTGGCGCTGAAAAACGGAAGCCGAATTTATCTGAAAAATTCATCAAGGAGTTCAGCGAAAAACTGAATTTAAAATTTATTCCGGAAGGGCAGGGTGATTGTAAGAAAACATTCGGGCCGGAAGATGTGTTTTATTACATTTATGCAATTCTTCATTCTCCAACGTATCGAACACGTTATGCCGATTTCTTGAAAATCGATTTCCCTCGCGTTCCGCTAACATCCGATAAAAAACTGTTTGCTTCACTGGTTAAGCTCGGCAGCAAGCTGTCAGCATTTCATTTGATGGAAGCGCCGGAACTGAATAAGCCAACAACGGCGTTCCCTGTCGCCGGCAACAATGAGGTCGAAAAAGGGTTCCCGAAATTCAACGTAGACGCGACGCCCTCGTCGCGTTCCGTACAAAAAGAGAAATCCACCGGAGACGTCGCATCTGCATTGGGTTGCGTTTATATTAATAAAACACAGTATTTCGACGGGGTGCCTTCCAATGTCTGGAATTTTACGATCGGCGGCTATCAGGTTTGCGAAAAGTGGCTGAAAGACCGGCGTGGACGTGAACTTTCGCACGACGATCTTCAGCATTATAAAAAAATTGTCGCAGCACTCGGGATGACGATTGAACTGATGCAAAAGATTGATGAAACAATTCCTGCGTGGCCGGTTCAGTAAACGGAGCAGTCGCTATGAAAGAAAAAAATCTGGTGCTGGCGTATCTCGAAAATGTTTCGAGTTCGGTCTTTTCTGAATTTCCGAAAGAAATTACGGCGATGGTTGCCGGTCGGCATGGGATTTATGCGCTTTATAAAGGCGACAGGCTTTACTATGTCGGCTTGGCAACGAATCTGCACCGCAGGGTAAACTATCATCTACGTGATAAACATGCCGGAAAGTGGGATTCGTTCCGGCTTTATCTGATTCGTAAGAGTGAACACATTAAAGAGCTGGAGTCATTAATTCTCCGGATCGCTGATCCGAAAGGAAATTCAGTAAAAGGGCGGATGCCTCACGCAGAGAAGCTGAACAAACGGTTGAATTCGGAAATGAAAAAACGGCAGGATAAAATAAGAACTGCGATGCTAAACCCGTTCTGCAAAAAGAAAACTGCTGAGAAAAAAGTAAAACGCAATGGATCAGCGGTGCGCCGTAAAAAAGAAAATAACATTCCGGCACTGTCGGGATATGTTGAAAACTCATTTCTACTGCGGAAAACTTATAAAGGAAAAACCTATGAAGCGGTGGTGTTTGCTGACGGAACAATTCAATACGGCGGAAAAATTTATAATTCGCCTTCTTCGGCTGCGATGGCTGTGGTGAATCACCCGGTAAACGGCTGGACATTTTGGAGTTTTAAAAATAAGTCGAGCAAATGGGTGACGTTGGATTTGTTAAGAAAATCAAATACGAGGATATAATTTATGTCAGAACATTTTGCAGTGATTATGGCGGGGGGCAGGGGCGAGCGGTTCTGGCCGCTGAGTACGTCGCAGCATCCGAAGCAGCTGCTGGCACTGGTGGGCGATCAACCGCTGATTGCACAGGCGGTGGAGCGGTTGAACGGTCTGGTGCCGCCGGAAAATATTTTTGTGGTGACAAATGCGGATTTAATGGATGCGACGCGCGCGGCGGCGCCGATGCTGCCGCCGGAAAATATTGTCGGTGAACCGGTCGGGCGCGACACAGCGGCGGCGGTGGCGTGCGGCGGTGCGCTGGTTGCGGCCAAAAATCCGGAGGCGGTGTTTGCTGTGCTGACAGCGGATCAGGTGATGGGCGATCTGGATGTTTTTCGTGCGACGCTGCGCGGCGGAATGGAGTTGGCGCAGCAGAATGATATTTTGGTAACGATTGGTATTCAACCGGCGTTTCCCAGTACGGGATTCGGTTATATCGAATCCGGGGAAGATTTTTCCACTGTGGAGAATGTTGAGTTTCGCAAGGCGGTGCGGTTCGTTGAAAAACCGGATGAAGAACGCGCGCGGCGGTATTTGGCAACCGGCAGGTTTTACTGGAATTCCGGCATGTTTATCTGGTCGGTGAAGTCGCTGCAAAAAGCATTCGCGGCGCACTGTCCGGAGATGAAAATCTTAATGGATGAGCTGATTCCGTTTGCGGTGCGCGGCGAAATTTTTGCGGGACTGAAAAAAACCTATCCGGCGCTGAAAAAAATTTCAGTGGATTATGCGCTGATGGAGAAAGCGGATAATATTGTGATGGCGTGCGGTACGTTTGCGTGGGACGATGTCGGTTCGTGGCCGGCGCTGGAAGCTCATTTCCCGCAGGACGCCGGCGGCAATACACTGATTGGCGAATGCAAGCAGATTGATTCCAAAAATAATATCATTTATTCAAAAGACCGTTTGACGGCGGTGATCGGCGCTGAAAATCTGATTGTGGTTCAGGCCGACGGCGTGACGCTGGTGTGTCCGCGCGACCGTGCGCAGGACATCAAGCAGATGGTAACGGCATTAAGAGAAAAAGGTTCATTTGAAGAACTGCTTTGAGGAAAATCCGGAATTCTAAATTCGAAGCACGGAACAAATTCAAAATTTCAAATTACAATGTTTAAAACATTTGAATTTTTTAAATTATAATTTGTTTCGGATTTCGATATTCGGATTTCGAATTTAAAAATTTTATGGGACGTGTGCTTGGAATTGATTATGGCGATGTGCGTATCGGCATTGCGCTGAGCGATGAAACGGCGTTTCTGGCATCGTCATTTTGCATGATTAAAAACAGCTGCACCGCACTGGATGAAATTGCGGCGCTGATTGCAGAACACGCCGTTGAAAAAATTGTGATCGGTCTGCCGCGCAATATGGACGGCTCCTACGGTCCGGCGACGGAAAAGGTGCGCGCGTTTATTGAAAAGCTGAAAGAAAAAATTCTGATACCGGTATTCGAATGGGATGAGCGGTTGAGTACGGTGAGCGCACATAACGCACTGCGTGAAGCGGGGCTGGATGGAAAGCGGCGCAAAGAGGTGGTGGATAAAATCGCGGCGCAGATTATTTTACAAAACTGGCTGGATGCGCAGTGAAAATTTCTCTGATTTGGATGCAATGATTTGGTTGACAAACAGTGCACTGCAACATATAAACACAGACATATTTCACGCTTTTTCGACGGAATTTTGTTTCCCGGGTCAATTCATTCGGTATGGGTTCGTCAGTTTCTATTATTATTGGAATTACCGGCGGTATTGCCTGCGGTAAATCGGAAGCCGGCCGTGTACTTTCTGCAGAAGGATTCAAGGTACTGGACTGCGATGTTCTGGCGCATGAATTGATGAGCAGCGGACGCCCGGTGTACAGCCGGGTGGTGGCACAGTTTGGAAAAGATATTCTGGCAGATGACGGTGAAATTGATCGACGGAAACTCGGTACACGGGTTTTTAAAAATCCGGACGAGCTGACGGCGCTGAACCGGATGGTTCATCCGGCGGTACTAACGGCGGCCAAAGAATGGGTCGCCGCATGTCGCGCAGCCGATGAAGATGCCGCGGTGCTGGTTCCGCTGCTGTTCGAAGTGAACTGGACGGATGGCTGGGACGCAACAGTCTGCATCATAGCGCCGGAGAATCAGGCAGTGGAGCAGTTGCAGCATCAACGCGGATTCAATGAGGATGAGGCGCGCCGGCGGATGGCCGCGCAGATGCCGCTGGATGAAAAAGCGGCGAAATCAGATTTCGTAATTTGGAATGACAGTACATTGGAGTCGTTTCGCAATAAAATGATCGATTTAGCAGAATGTGTACGCAGCAGGAAAAAAAGGGAACAGCCATGAGTGATGAACAAAAAAAGATGAAAAAAACCGTAAAGAAAACTGCCGCCAGAGGCCGTTTAAAAAAGGAAACGACCGAAGAGCCTCTTGCAGAAAAAGAACTTTTTGAAACGCCGGCGGACGCTGTTCCGGCAGCGGATGCTGCGGAAGCTCCGGCGCCGGCCGAACCGGAGACCCCGCTGACGAAGCCGCCGGAGACAGATGAACATCAGCACCATTCCGGCGAACAGGACCACCGGCCGCAAAATCAGAATACTAACAGCCAGCACCAGTTCAATAGTAACAACCGGCATAATAATAACCGGCACAGCAACCGGCATAATAATAACCGCACCGGATTCCGGCACAATAACCCCGGCGGAAATCCTCATAACGATGAGCCGCCGGTGCAGGAAGTGACCCGTGCCATGCCAACGCTTAAGCTGTTTGAACTGCAGAAAGCCGAGGTTCCGGCGCTCAAGCGGCTTGCGGAACAATATGAAGTGGAAGAGCCGGCCGGACTCCGCAAACACGATCTGATTTTTGAAATTTTAAAAACGCATATCCGCTGGGGCAACGAAGCGGTTTGCCGCGGCATTCTTGAAGTGCTGCCGGATAAATTCGGTTTTCTCCGTTCGTCGGAGAACAATTATCTGCCGAATCCAGAAGATATTTATGTTTCGCCGTCGCAAATCCGGCGTTTTGGACTGCGCACCGGCGATATGCTGGAAGGCAGCATCCGCTCACCGAAATCCAAAGAACGCTTTTTTGCGCTTGCGTCGGTGGATGTGGTAAACAACAAAACACCGGAAGAAAACCGCAACCGCATCCCGTTCGAAAACCTTACACCGCTGTTTCCCGACAAACGCCTTGTGCTTGAAATCGGACCGGATGAAATTGCCATGCGCGTGATGGATCTGGCAACGCCGATCGGCAAAGGCCAGCGCGGATTGATTGTGGCGCCGCCGCGTACCGGCAAGACTGTACTTATGCAGAAAATTGCCAACAGCATTTCGCAGAATAATCCCGAAGCAAAACTTATCATTCTGCTGATTGATGAACGTCCGGAAGAGGTGACGGACATGCAGCGCACAACCAAAGCGGAAGTGCTCTTCTCAACATTTGATGAACATCCGGAGCGTCACGTTTCTGTCGCTGAAATCGTGATTGAAATGGCGAAACGCCGTGTTGAAAACGGTGAAGATGTTATCATTCTGCTTGATAGTATCACACGTCTTGCGCGCGCCTATAATACCGTTCAGCCGCACAGCGGAAAAATTCTTTCCGGCGGCGTCGATGCCAATGCGCTGCATAAACCGAAACGCTTCTTCGGCGCCGCACGTAACATTGAAGGCGGCGGAAGTTTAACCATTATCTCCACCGCGCTCATCGAAACCGGCAGCCGCATGGATGAAGTTATTTTCGAAGAGTTCAAAGGCACCGGTAATATGGAACTTGTTCTGGATCGCGACCTCGTCGGTAAACGGATCTTCCCGGCGATCAATATTGAGAAAAGCGGTACACGCAAAGAAGAGCTGCTGCTGCACAAAGAAGAGCTCGCGCGCGTCTGGACGCTTCGTAAAGCGCTCAAAGATGTGCCGGCGGTCGAAACGATGGAGCTGCTCATCAACCGCCTGAAAAAGACGAAGAGCAACGCCGAATTTTTGATGACGCTTAACGGCTGATCCGTCCGGGATATCTGCCGTTCAGTCAGTTCGATCGGCCGGCGCCGCTCGTCCTGATTCATATCAAATTCTTGCATTTGCCCTCTTCCAAAGGTTGCGGCAAAGGCCGGGAAGTGCTATACACTGTATTTTCAATGTCGAGTTATACAATATCTAGTGGTTTTCTAAAATTATGGCTGGTGAGAATAAAAAGCATATTTATGACGAGAGTAAGATCAAAACACTGTCGTCGCTGGAGCATATCCGGACCCGCGCGGGAATGTACATCGGGCGCACCGGGAACGGGAGTCATTACGACGACGGAATTTATATTCTGCTGAAAGAGATCGTTGATAATGCCATTGACGAATTTATTATGGGGCACGGCAAACGGGTCGAAATCACAATCGAAGACGACACGGTGAATGTGCGCGACTATGGCCGCGGCATACCGCTCGGTAAAGTCATCGAATGCGTTTCGCGGATTAATACCGGCGCAAAATATAATGACGATGTATTTCAGTTCAGCGTCGGTTTAAACGGAGTCGGCACAAAAGCGGTGAATGCACTGTCGAGCTATTTCGTGGTCCGCTCACACCGTGACGGCGAGTTTGTTGAAGCGCGTTTTGCACAGGGTATTCTTGAAGATGAAGAAGCAGGCAGCGCAACTGGCGAGGAGAACGGCACGTTCATCAGTTTTTCGCCGGATCCGGAAATTTTTAAGCAGTATAAATTCCGCGATGATCATATCGAGCGCCGGCTGCGTTTTTATTCCTATCTGAACGCCGGTCTGGTGATCGTATTTAACGACCGGAAAATTGTTTCGCAGGGCGGGCTGCTGGATCTGATTGCTGATGAGAGCGAATACGAGAAGGTGTATGAGCCGTTTCATTACCGCGACAAAATGCTGGAATTTGCTTTCACACACACCAACCGCTTCAGTGAAGATTATTATTCGTTTGTGAACGGTCAGTTTACGAACGATGGCGGCACGCATCTGAGCGCTTTCCGCGAAGGCCTGCTGAAAGCGGTGAATGAATATTCTGACGGAAAATTTGACGGTGACGATGTGCGCGAGGGGATTCTCGGCGCGGTAGCCATCCGGCTGAAAGATCCGGTATTCGAATCGCAGACAAAAAATAAACTGGGCAATACCGAAATCCGTTCCGATCTCGTGGCGAATGTAAAAAAAGCGGTAGTGGAGCTGCTGCACCGCAATAAACCGGAAGCGGACAGGCTGATTGAAAAAATTAAAGACAGCCAGCGGCTGCGTAAAGATTTGCAGCAGGTGAAACGGCTGGCACGTGAACGGTCAAAAACCGTCTCCATCCGTGTGCCGCAGTTAAAGGATTGTAAGCACCACTTTAATAAAGACAAGAACACGCACGGCAATACAATGATTTTCATCACCGAAGGCCAGTCGGCTGCCGGTTCGCTGGTGAGCTGTCGCGATGTGAATACGCAGGCCATTTTTACACTGCGCGGCAAGCCGTTGAACGTGTGCGATGCCAGCAAGGAAGCGCTGTATAAAAATATTGAATTTTACAATCTGATGCGCAGTTTGAACATTGAAGAGTCGGTCGCCGGACTCCGTTACGGTCATGTGGTTCTTGCCACCGACGCCGACGTCGACGGCCTGCACATTCGCAACCTGATGATTACAATGTTTCTGCGTTTCTTTGAACCGCTGGTGCGCGACGGACATTTAAAAATTCTTGAGACGCCGCTCTTTCGCGTGCGGAATAAAAAAGAGACGCTCTACTGCTATTCCGAAAAAGAGCGCGATGCCGCAATGGATAAACTTGGCAAAAACGCAGAGGTGACACGCTTTAAAGGACTCGGCGAAATTTCACCGGGCGAATTCAAGGCATTCATCGGTAAAGAGATGAAGCTGACGCCGGTGGTGATTGATGAAGAGTACGGGATTCCGGAAGTGCTCACGTTTTACATGGGTAAAAATACGCAGGACCGCCGGACGTATATCATGGATAACCTTGTTGTGGATGAAGAAATTTTATGAGTGAAGATCAGGAACTGCTTTTCGGCGACAGCTCAGAAGAGCCCCGGCCGAAGAAAAAAATGAAACAACAAGTGCCGCCGGAAACAACGGATGAATTTTCCGGCGATGCGGAAAAAACGCCGGATGCGCCGGCACGCGGGCATTACGGTTTTGGTGACGGTCCTCTGAAAAAGCTGATCGATTATAATTTTCTGCAATATGCATCGTATGTCATTTGCGACCGTGCGATTCCCAATGTGGAGGACGGTCTGAAGCCGGTGCAGCGGCGCATCATGCACGCGCTGGCGGAAAAAGATGACGGACGGTTTATCAAAGTTGCCAATATCGTCGGGCACACCATGCAGTATCATCCGCACGGCGACGCGTCCATCGCCGACGCGCTGGTTTCGTTAACAAACCGCGGCGGCTACCTGATTGAAGGACAGGGCAACTTCGGCAATATTTACACCGGCGATCCGGCGGCAGCTTCGCGATACATCGAGTGCCGCTTAACTCAGCTCGCGCGCGAAGAATTGTTTAATAAAGAACTGACGCGTTACATCCCGAGTTATGACGGGCGCAACAAAGAGCCGGTCACACTGCCGTGTAAACTGCCGCTGCTGCTGATGCTCGGCGCCGAAGGCATTGCCGTCGGACTTTCGACCAAAATTCTGACCTATAACTTCATCGAACTGCTTCAGGATCAGATTGAAATTCTGCGCGAAAAAAAACGCACACCCTATCAAGCCGCCGCACTGCCGGATTTTCTGACCGGCGGGCTGCTGGATGTTTCCGAATATGATAACGGCAGCGGAAAAATTAAAGTCCGCGCGCGCATCATCACAGAAAAAGGCCGGCTGCTGATTAAAGAGCTGCCCTACGGACAAACCACCGAAACACTGGTGGCATCCATCGAAGACGCGGTGAAAAAGAAAAAAGTCGCCGTGCGCGCCATTAACGATTACACCGCCGAAACTGTTGAGATTGAGCTGATTCTTTCACAGGGCGCCGATCCGGAACAGGTGCGGCAGGCGCTGTATGTATTCACCAACTGCGAAACATCCATCACCAGCCGTATCGTCGTCATTCGCGACAACCGTCCGGTTGAGATGACGGTCGACGAAATTCTGCATCTGAACACGCAGCAGCTTGTCACCATTCTTGAAGCCGAGCTGAATCTGAAAAAGAGCAAACTGCTGGATGAATTCCACACTAAAACGCTCGTACAGATTTTCGTAGAAAACCGCATCTATAAAATGATTGAGCAGTGCAAAACCTACGAAGCGGTGCAAAAAGCGGTGCTGGACGGACTGGAGCCGTTCAAAAAACAGTTGAAGCGTCCGGTGGTGCCGGAAGATATTGAAATGCTGCTCGGCGTCCGCATTAAGCGCATTTCACTGTTTGATATTAATAAAAACCGTGATGACATTAAAAGCATTCTTGCCGGGCTGGCAGAGGTTGAAGCAGATCTCGGCGGCTTAACGGCGTATGCCGTGCGTTATCTGAAAAACCTGATTAAAAAATATAAAGATCAATATCCGCGCCGCACCGAAATTAAAACCTTCAAGGAAATTGAAGTGCGCGAATTAACGGCGGACGAACTGCATATTCAGCGCGACCCCGAAAGTCATTTCCTCGGTTCGGCGGTGAAAGGCGAGTCGGTCTTGAAGTGTTCGTCGCTCGACAAACTGATTCTGGTCTGGGATGACGGACGCTATCAGATGATGCCGCCGCCGGAAAAATTCTTCATAGATAAAAATCTGAATTACTGCGCCATCTTCGACCGTGACCGCGAGATGACCTGCGTCTATACGCACCGCGGCTCTTCCTATATCAAACGGTTTGCATTCGGCGGCGCCATCATGAACCGCGACTACTGGCTGGCGCCCGCCGGATCAAAAATTGTGCTGCTGATGGAAGGCTGCCCCGACGAGCTCTATTTGCGCTACCGTCCGGCAAAAGGTCAGCGGATTCATCAGCAGGTATTCAACGTCAAAGGACTGCTGGCAAAAGGCGCCAAAGCCAAAGGCAAAGGGCTGACCGCGAAATCTATTCAATACATCGACACAAAGCCCGGACGCTGGTGGCGGAACGACGAAGAAACCCCGCCGGGCATTTTATTGTAGCTTACTTCGCTTCGTTCGTTGGCGCCGGAGAGATTCATGAAAAACCCGATGGATCGACAGCTCGAAAAAAAATTCTCCGACCGGGTTGTTTCCATCGGCCGCGAAGGAAATATTGCAGCGTTTGCGGAACTGCTGGAGGGTTTGCAATCATCTTCTGCGAATGTCCGGCGGCTCTCTGCATCTGCGATCGGCAAACTTGCCTGGCAGGGGATTGATCAGGCGGCGGCTGTTGCAGCGCTTACCCCGGTGATGCGCAACGATCCTCACGCGCAAACCCGGCAGTATGCAATCAAAGCGCTCAAAGCCTGCGGTGCTGCAGCATGTGATTGTCTGCACGATTTGCGGGACATTTCCCGCAACCCGGTTGAAAAAGAATATCTCCGGCGCGATGCCGCCGCTGCGGTGGAATTCATTGAGGAAGTGCTTGAAATACAAAAAGCTAAAGCATTGCACCGCTGTCAGCGGTGCAATGCTGCATTAACTGCCGATGAATATGTACGTTCGCAGCAGGCTTTTCAGCGCGATTTCTGCGACCGCTGTTTCGATGAAATCTTTTTGCAACGTCTTAATTTTGAAACACAGGTTGAAATGAATAAAACAATCGAAGCTGCTGATGGCACTGTGGTGCAGTCCGGTGGAGAACGGCAGATTGCGGAATGGCTGATCTCCAAAGGAATCGCATATCGCTACGACGCCAAATTCCGTATCATCGCTGCATTTCAAATCCGTCCCGATTTTTATCTGCCCGAAATCGATCTCTACATCGAATACTGGGGACTCGATACACCGCAATACAAAATGAGTATGTACAAAAAACAACTGCTCTATCAGCAGGAAGGCAAGCGGATCATCTCCGTATACCCCAAAGATTTGCCGGTGCTTAATCAGCTCCTCACCTCCAAGCTGCAACTCTTCGGATTCAA
This sequence comes from Kiritimatiellales bacterium, assembly GCA_041656295.1. Lineage (NCBI taxonomy): Bacteria > Pseudomonadati > Kiritimatiellota > Kiritimatiellia > Kiritimatiellales > Kiritimatiellales bacterium. The sequence continues at coordinate 40,616 of JBBADV010000009.1, forward strand.
CCCGCCGCAATGACTCCACGTGTGAACATTCTAACGAGCGCAGTTGAAGTTGCGTCGGCGCGCGAAGCAAAGTCAGCGCCAGCGAACTCTGTGTACAGCATCTCGGCGCTGGAGTCTGCGTGTCGCGATGCGCATCGCCGGAAACTTTTCTGCAACGCCTTTTTTAAACAGGGACTGCCGCTGGCAGAGTGCTTGCGCAAAGCGCCGGAGTTAGCCGGTGCGTTCAATTTTCACCCGCTAGAACTTATGGAGCGCCACGATTCAAAAATTGACGGCGCCACCAAACTCGTTTTTCAAACGGCGGACGGGTATTGCATCGAAAGTGTTATTCTGCGCATCGCCACCGGCCGGACCAGCCTGTGCATTTCGTCGCAGATCGGCTGTCCGGCAAAATGTACATTCTGCGCAACCGGTGCGCTGCAATTTATCCGCAGTCTCACTGCCGGCGAAATTCTGGATCAGGTCACGCAGGCGCGCCGGCTGCTGCGGGGAGAAGGGCGGGCGCTGCGCAACGTCGTTTTTATGGGTATGGGCGAACCGCTGTTAAATTGCGGCGCGCTGTTTGAAAGCCTCGAGCTGTTGCGCGACACGCGCTTCTTTAATTTTTCCGGCAATCACCTGCTGGTTTCCACCGCCGGTATTCCGGCGGCAGTCGTTGAATTCACTGCACATTTTCCGGCAGTCCGTCTGGCGTTCAGTCTGCACAGTGCGCAGCAGGAGGTGCGCGAAAAATTGATGCCGGTGGCTAAAATACACACACTCAAAAAACTGAAAGCCGCTTTTCCTGAAAACTTCATGATCGAATATCTGATGCTTCAGGGCGTGAACGATTCACCGGCAGACGCGGCGGCGCTGATCGGATTCCTCGCCGGTACAAACGCGCACATTAATTTGATCCAGTTTAATCCATATCCCGGCGCGCCGTTTGAGCCCGTCAGCAAAGCAGCGCGCGAAGCCTTCGGCAAAGAACTGCGGCGCGCCGGATTTAAAACCACGCTGCGTTATTCACTCGGCGACGACATCGCCGCCGCCTGCGGCCAGCTCGCCGGAAAGTAAAAACTCTTCTGTCCGGTCTGAAAGGATGCCCGGATATAAATATTTGACTCCGCGTTGATTCGTCATACACTGCGGGGACAATTTAAAAATTTGCGTATTAGACGCAGTCGGTTTCACCTCAAAATCGGGAAATTTTGAAACACGGAAACGACTCGTTGAACCGCCCCGTATCGGGGCGGCTTCTTCGTGTTTTCCGTGTGGGCGTTTCCCGATGCCCGAGGTGAGGCACGTTGAGGCCGCTCTCTTTTTTCGGACGGCCTGACTGCGGCCGGAGCCGGGAATATGAGTCAGATAAGAACGCGGGAGCGGGTGGCGCACCACGGAGAGGTGTTTACTTCCGAACGGGAAGTGAATGCCATGCTCGATCTGGTGAAGCCGGAGACGGAGCGGATCGAATCCCGTTTTCTTGAACCGGCCTGCGGCAACGGCAACTTTCTGGCTCAAATTCTGCGCCGGAAACTGGCGGCGGTGGAACGGCGCTACCGCACAAGCCAACCGGAATATGAGCGGTATGCCGTTCTCGCCATTGCGAGCCTTTACGGCATTGAACTGCTTGCAGACAATGTGAGCGAATGCCGGGAGCGCCTGTTTGAAATTTTTTATGCACAGTACGGCGGAATTTTCCGCGATCTTATAAAAGAGGAGTGCTGCGCGGCCGTCCGGTATATCCTCCGCCGGAATATTCTCTGGGGCGACGCGCTGACACTGCAATACGCGGACGGCAGCGGCCGCCCGATTGTTTTTTCCGAGTGGTCGCCGGTAAACGGCTCCATGCTGAAACGCCGTGATTTTACATTTCACGGGTTGTTCGAACATCAATCCATCAAAGTCATGCCGCTGTTTTCCGACCTCGGCGACGACGTTTTCATTCCTGAGCCGGTGCAAGATTTTCCGCCGGTGCATTTTATGAAAATCGCGGAGGGATTTAGCGATGAATAAAAGGGAATGGCCACCAAAAATTACAAAAACCGGAAATTCGGCTCTTTATGAATTTTTGTGTTTTTCGTGGCTGAAACAGGGAGGTTAGCAATGATTGCAGCCGGGTATAATCCTGATGTGTTAACCTGTATTGCGAATCTGAGCAGCGATGAGGTGTTTACGCCGCCGAAACTGGTGAATGAAATGCTGGATCTGCTGCCGCCGGAACTCTGGCATAATCCGCAGGCGACCTTTCTGGATCCGTTCTGCAAATCAGGCGTGTTTCTGCGTGAAATTGCCAAGCGGCTGATTAACGGATTGCAGACTGACTTTCCTGATCTGCAGGCACGGCTGAATCATATTTTTAAGCATCAGCTGTTTGGCATTGCCACCACGGAATTAACATCCCTGCTGTCGCGCCGCTCGCTCTACTGCTCGAAAACCGCCAACGGAGACTACTCTACCTGCACAGTCTTTGACGATGAACAGGGCAATATTCTGTTTGAACGCATCGAGCATGAATGGGTGAAAGGACGCTGCCGGTTTTGCGGCGCCAGCCGGTCGGAATATGACCGCGACGCTGCGCTCGAAACGCACGCCTACCATTGGATTCATACTGAAAAACCAGAGGAGATTTTTAAGATGAATTTTGACGTGATTATCGGGAATCCGCCGTATCAACTCTCTACCGGTACTACTTCGGCGCAAGCAATACCTCTTTATCATAAGTTCATAATACAGGCAAAAAAGCTAAGACCGCGTTATTTAACAATGATTATTCCTGGTCGTTGGTATGCGGGAGGTATGGGACTTGATAGATTTCGAGATGAAATGCTCGGGGATATGCACGTTAGAATTTTGGTGGATTTTCCTAATGCTGGTGATTGTTTCCCCGGGATTGAACTCCGAGGTGGTGTTTGTTATTTCCTTTGGGATCGAGATAACAAAGGGAAATGCGATTATATAAGCATTTCCGCCGGTGAAAAAAACATCATGACACGACAATTGGATGAATTTCCCATATTCATCCGGTGGAATCAGGCGCTACAGATTATTCATAAAGTGATAGAGAAAAAAGAAAACTCCCTATCCGAACTCATATCTGCCGTCAGTCCATTTGGTTTGGCGACTTCAGTGAGAGGTATAGATAAAAAATCAAAAGACTCCTTAGTTTTATATTCTAGCAAAGGAACAGGATATATCCCTGCAGGGGAGGTTAGGACAGGGCGGCATTTAATAAATAAATATAAAATATTATTATCTCGCCCAATTTCTGGAAATTTAGAAACTCCACCATTTAAGGTAATTGCTCTTACAAAAGTACTAAAACCGAAAGAAATTTGTACTCATACATATTTGGTTGCAGGGAGTCATGATGACGAGAAAACTGCTCGTAATCTAAAATCATATCTTGAAACAAAATTTGTACGATTCCTTCTTGTTCAGAGCATATCTGGCATGGACATTTCTAGAGATAAATTTCGATTTGTTCCTATTCAAGATTTCATCGAAGAATGGACGGATGAAAAACTTTATAAAAAATACGGTCTGTCTGATGACGAAATCGCTTTCATTGAATCAATGATTCGTCCAATGGAGGCGAGCGATGAGTAAGGTGCTGTTTCCTGCGCGGCCGGCTGCAAATCCGATGATTTATGCGTATCGGGATACGAACCCGCAGTATGCGGGTTTGCTGAAGGTCGGGTTTACAGCGGTGGATGTTCAGCAGCGCGTGGCGCAGCAGTATCCGACGATGCGGCCGGGTAAAGCGCCGTACGAGATTGTGCTGGAAGAGCCGGCGATGCGCAGTGACGGGTCGGTTTTTTCTGACCGCGATGTGCACCGCGTGCTGCGCCGGAACGGTGTGCATAATCCTGACGGCGAGTGGTTCCGGTGTTCGGAAGAGGATGTTTTAGCGGCAATCTTAACGGTGCGGCGTGGTGAGCGGAATGAGGAACGGCGGTCGCTGGATTTCGGGATGCGTCCGGAACAGCGCGCGGCGGTTGAAAAAACAGCGGATTATTTCTGTGCGTTTAAACAAGAGAATCCGGGGAAGACGCCGCATTTTCTGTGGAACGCGAAGATGCGATTCGGCAAAACGTTTGCGGCATATCAGCTGGCGCTGAAAATGGGCTGGAAGCGGGTGCTGGTGTTAACCTTTAAACCGGCGGTGCAGAGCGCCTGGGAAGAGGATTTGCGGACGCATATTGATTTTGAGGGCTGGCAGTTTGTTGCGCGCAGCGGACTGACGGAAGATGCAGTGGATCCCGAGCGGCCGTTTGTCTGTTTCGGATCATTTCAGGATTATCTGGGACGGAATAAAAGCACCGGCGGAATTAAAACAAAAAACGAATGGGTGCATTGCATACACTGGGACTGTGTGATTTTCGATGAATACCATTACGGCGCGTGGCGCGAAAATGCCAAAGATCTCTTTGAGGCGGAGGATAAAAAAGAGATCGGGTTCGGGCAGGGCGAGGGGCTGGAGTATTTTGATGAAGAGGATATGCCGATTACCACCAACGCTTATCTTTATCTCTCCGGCACGCCGTTCCGGGCGATTGCCACCGGTGAATTTATCGAGGAGCAGATTTATAACTGGACTTATTCAGATGAGCAGGCGGCGAAAGAAAGCTGGATCGGGGAGAATAATCCGTATCTCTCCCTGCCGCGCATGGTGATGATGACCTATCAGCTGCCCGCTTCCATCCGTGATATTGCGCTGCAGGGTGAGTTTAATGAGTTTGACCTGAATCTCTTTTTTTCTGCTCACGGCGACCGCGAGCTGGCGGTTTTTACTTATGAAACCGAAGTTCAAAAATGGCTGGATCTGATTCGCGGAGCATTTGCTGAAACGACGGTGGATAACCTGAAGCTCGGCGCTAAAAAACCGCCGCTGCCGTTTTCTGATGTCCGCCTGCTTAACGTGCTGTCGCACACATTCTGGTTTCTGCCAAGTGTGGCGTCCTGTTATGCGATGGCAAATCTGCTGCGGCAGAAACAGAATCTCTTTTTTCATGACTATCGCGTGGTTGTGGCGGCGGGTGTTTCCGCCGGCATCGGCGTGGACGCGCTGTATCCGGTGCAGAATGCCATGGTCAACCCGTTGAAAAGTAAAACGATTACACTGTCGTGCGGGAAACTGACGACCGGCGTGACGGTGAAGCCGTGGAGCGGAATTTTTATGCTGCGCAATTCATCCACCCCGGAGACCTATTTTCAGGCGGCATTCCGCGTTCAGTCGCCGTGGACTGTTCGTACGGCGCCGAATCAGGAAGAGATTATTAAGCAGGAGTGCTATGTGTTTGATTTTGCGCCGAACCGCGCGCTGCGCCAGATTCAGGAATACAGCTGCCGCCTGAATGTGAATGAAATTAATCCGGAAAAGAAAGTGGCGGAATTTATCCGTTTTCTGCCGGTGCTGGCGTATGACGGCAGTTCAATGAAACAGATCGATGCCGCCGGAATTCTGGACATTGCCCTGAGCGGAACATCCGCGACACTGCTGGCGCGGCGGTGGGAAAGTGCGCTGCTGGTGAATGTGGATAACGAGACGCTGAAACGGCTCATGGCGAATGAGCGCGCAATGCAGGCGCTGATGAATATCGAGGGGTTCCGCAGTTTAAATCAGGATATCGAGACCATCATCAATCAATCGGAAGCGGTTAAAAAAGTAAAAAAAGATGCCGCCGACCGGGAGTTGTCGAAACAGGAAAAACGGGAATTAACTGAAGATGAAAAAGAGTACAAGTCGCTCAGAAAACAGATTCAGGATAAACTGAAAAAATTTGCGACACGCATTCCGGTGTTTATGTATTTGACCGATTCCCGTGAACGGTGCCTGCGCGATATCATTACACAGCTTGAACCCGGACTGTTTAAAAAAGTCACCGGACTGAATATTCCGGATTTCGAGCTGCTGGTGAGTCTGAATCTGTTTAACAGCGCACTGATGAATGATGCCGTCTATAAATTCAAACGCTACGAAGATGCCAGCCTTGCCTACTCCGGCATCAACCGCCATGAGGGGAATAACATTGGATTATTCGATACCGTCATCCGCGCGAACGAGTATTTTGAAATGCCGGCAAATTAAGCGTGAGCGCTACAGCGTTCCCTTGCTCGAGGGAATGGCGTCCAGCGCGCGCTGATCGGCGGTGCAGGCCATGCGCAGGGCGCGGGCGACCGCTTTAAAAACCGCCTCGTGTGCATGGTGGAGATCGTCGCCGTATTTCTGGTCGATGTGCAGATTCATTTTCGCGGTGTCGCAGAACGAACGCCAGAAGTGTTCCAGAATATCGGTGTCAAAATCGCGGATCATCTTTTTCGGATTGGCGATGTTGTAAACGAGATAGGGGCGTCCGCCGAGATCGAGCGACACTTCGGCGGCGGCGGCGGCGTCGTCCATCGGCAGCACCCAGAAACCATACCGGTTGATTCCGCGCCGTTCGCCGAGCGCCTGATTGAATGCTTTCCCGAGCGCCAGTCCGACATCTTCGATCAAATGATGATAATCCACCTCAATGTCGCCGGCGGCGTGAATGTTCATGTCGATCAGCGAATGTTTTGAAAGCAGCTCGAGCATGTGGTTAAAAAAGGGCACGCCGGTCTCGATCGAGTAGGCGCCGGTGCCGTCGAGATTGATGGAGAGTTTAATATCCGTTTCGCCCGTTTTCCGTTCAATTGCCGCTGTTCTCTGTTTCATGTGTTGTATTCTTCTCTTTCTTTGCCTGTGAAGTCAATACACAGAATTTTTGACAGGATAGACAGGATTCATGTGATTTTTTTATTGCCACGAAAAACACGAAAATTCACAAAACTTGAAGCGTGTCCCGCACCGGCGATTTTATGTTGTTGTGCGTTTGTGCATTTTTATGGCGATTAAATTTTATCCGCCGGAACGCTTGACGGCGTAACCGAGTTTTTTGAGTTCTTCAACCAGCAGATCGCGGTGTTCGCCCTGAATTTCAATAACACCGTTTTTCACCGTGCCGCCGGTGCCGCATTGCCGCTTGAACTGCCCGGCCAGCTTTGCGAGTCCGGCGGGATGCGCCGGAATTCCGCTGATGACGGTTACGCCGGCGCCTTTGCGTCCTTTGGTTTCGCGCCCGACCCGTACAACGCCGGCGTTTTTAACTGCCGGCGCAGGTGCGCCGGCGGGTTGCTTTTTCGGCGGCAGGCTGGTGCCGGGAGCGGATTTACTCCACTCCGGCGTCAGATTCAGGCTGTTCAGATTGAGTGTCATTGGTTCCGGTTTCTTCAATTCCGGCGCCGGAATTTTCTTCATCTGACTTTTCTTCTTCCGCATCCAGCACGGCAGCGGAGACAAGTTTATCGCCTTCATTCAGATTGACCAGGCGCACACCTTGCGTGTTACGTCCGATCACGCGCAGATCGCCGGCGCCGATGCAGATCATCTGTCCGTTTTGCGAAATGAGCATGATCCGGTTTTCATCGGTCACCGCGTGCGCACTGACGACCTTGCCGTTGCGCTCCGTCGTTTGAATGCTGATGATGCCTTTGCCGCCGCGGTTTTGCAGGCGGTATTCATCGAAGCTGGTGCGTTTGCCGTAACCGTTCTCGGTAATTGCCATCATGGTGGCCTCTTTATTGACGACCTCAATCGAAACGACCTGATCGTCATCTTCCAGCGTTACGCCTTTTACACCGCGGGCGGTGCGGCCGATCGGGCGCGCATCTTTTTCGTTGAAACGAATCGCTTTGCCGTTGCGCATGCTGAGGATAATCTCGTCGCTGCCGGAGGTTAACTGCACGCCGATAAGCTGGTCGCCTTCATCAATATTGATGGCGTTAATACCGCCGGCGCGAATATTTTTGTATGCCGAAAGAACAGTTTTCTTGATAATGCCGGCGCGCGTTGCCATCAGCAGGTTGTGCTCGCTGTCGTCCAGTTCACGCACGCAAATAATGGCAGCGAGTTTTTCCTCCGGTCCCATCTCAATCACGTTCGCGAGCGCGCGTCCGCGCGACTGGCGGCTGCTTTCCGGCACATGATAGGCCTTCAGCCAGTACATACGTCCGCCCTCCGTGAAGCAGAGCAGATAATCGTGCGTTGACGCCGTAAAGACGTGTTCCACAAAATCCTCTTCTTTGGTGTTCATTCCCACAACGCCTTTGCCGCCGCGGCGCTGCTGCCGGTAGGTATCAACCGGAACGCGTTTAATATAGCCGGTATTGGAAAGCGTGATCACGCACGCTTCGTCGGCGATCAGGTCTTCAATATCAATTTCACCTTCATCCACTTCCAGCTGCGTGCGGCGCGGCTCGCCGTATTTGGCTTTGATTTCGAGGAGATCGTCTTTGATGACGCCGTACAGCTTCTCTTCATTTGCGAGCAGATCGAGCAGATAGGCGATTGTTTTTTGCAGCTCATCATATTCTGCCAGAAGCTTATCGCGCTCCAGTCCGGTGAGCTGATAGAGGCGCATTTCAACGATGGATTTCGCCTGAATTTCGGTCAGTTGAAAGCGCGATATCAGTTTTGTCTGTGCTTCATCACGGTCTTTTGATTCACGGATGAGGCGCACGACCTCATCAATATGATCCTGCGCAATCAGCAACCCTTCCAGAATGTGTGCACGTGCGCGGGCTTTTTCTAAATCAAATGTTGTACGGCGTGTAATGACGTCGAAGCGGTGATTAATGAAGCACTGCAGCAGCTCTTTCAGATTCATCACTTTCGGGCGGTTGTCATCAATCGCCAGCATGATGGCGCCGAATGTGCAGGCAAGCTGCGTATGCTTGTAAATATTGTTCAGCACCACTTTGCCGATCGCGCCGCGTTTCAGTTCGATGACGATGCGGATGCCCTGTTTGCCGGATTCATCGCGAATGTCGGAAATTCCTTCCAGCCGTTTTTCACGCACAAGTTCCGCCATCTTGGTGATGAGCGATGCTTTGTTGACCGTGTACGGAATTTCAGTGACGATAATCCGCTCGCGCCCGCCGGTGCCGAACTCTTCAATCTCCGCTTTGCCGCGCATACGGATGCGTCCGCGGCCGGTGAGGTACATGCTCTTAATGCCGCTCAGTCCGTGTACAATTCCGGCGGTCGGAAAGTCCGGGCCTTTTACAAACTGGCACAGGTCTTCCACCGGCGCGTCGGGATGTTCAATCAGATAGATTGTGCCGTCGATCACTTCGCTCAGATTGTGCGGCGGGATATTGGTTGCCATGCCGACGGCGATGCCGGTGCTGCCGTTAACCAGCAGGTTGGGAATGCGCGCCGGCAGAACGGTGGGCTCCTGCAGTGTTTCGTCGAAGTTCGGCCGCATATCCACTGTATTTTTTTCGATATCGGCGAGCATATCTTCCGCCTGCGGCAGCAGTTTACACTCGGTGTAGCGGTACGCCGCCGCGCGGTCGCCGTCGATGGAGCCGAAGTTTCCCTGACCGTTGATCAGCATGCAGCGCATCGAAAAATCCTGTGCCATGCGCACGAGTGTGTCGTACACCGCCGAGTCGCCGTGCGGGTGATAATTACCGATCACTTCACCGACCACTTTCGCGCATTTCACAAACGGTTTGGAGGCCGTCCAGCCGCGTTCTTTCATGGCGAACAGAATACGCCGGTTGCCGGGTTTCAACCCGTCGCGCGCGTCGGGCAGGGCGCGGCCGATAATCACGCTCATCGAATAATCGATGTAGGCGCGCTGCATTTCATCTTCAATATTAATCAGATCAATACGTTCTGTGTTCATTATGCTCTATTTCCTGTGCGTTAAATTAAATGTCAAGGTGCTGAACGTTCAGTGCGTTCTGTTCAATGAATTCGCGGCGCGGCTCAACTTCATCACCCATCAGAATGGTGAACATCCGGTCGGCTTTCACAGCGTCTTCGAGAATCACGCGCGTCATTTTACGGTTCGCCGGATCCATCGTCGTTTCCCAAAGCTGATCCGGATTCATTTCGCCGAGACCTTTGTAGCGCTGAATGGTCAATCCTCTGCGTCCCGATTCGCGAGTGGCGGAGAGCAGTTCAAGCAGCGAATGCAGCGGAACTTTTTCACCTTTTTCGTTCTGCAGAAAATAATTTACATCGTCCAGGCACCGGAGGCTGCGTGACGGAAACCCTCTCTGCGTTAAGTCGGCAATCAGTTTTTCCAGACGCTCGGTGGCATGAATCTCCTGCGAGTAGAATCCCGGCGCACCGGTGAACGAATCGGAAAATTCCAGTTCCGTCCCCAACTGCTTTTCGGTCTGCTCGCGCAGTTCACGCAGTTCAGCGTCGTTAAAAACGAAATGTGTTTCGGGGCTGCCGTCACCGCGGTCAATGATCACCGCGCTGGTCGGAAGCCGGCCGTCTTCCGTCAGTTTGCCCATGTAGCGGTCAAAATCAACACCGCGCCGGTTCAGCTGTTCGGCAACGCGCTCAACATCGCTCAGTAACAGCAGCACTTCCGGCAGCTGTTCGGATGTCAGCAGCGTCCGTCCGGCGGTGCAGATCAGTGTTTGATCTTCCGAGCCGAAGTCGAGCAGCATACGCGTCAGCTGCGCGTCGCTGTCGACATATTCCTCGCGTTTCTTGCGTTTAATCTTATACAACGGCGGCTGGGCGATATAGACATATCCGGCCTCAATCAGCTGCGGCATCTGCCGGTAGAAAAATGTCAACAGCAGCGTGCGGATGTGCGCGCCGTCCACGTCGGCATCGGTCATGATGACAATTTTTGTATAGCGCGCTTTACCGAGATCAAACTCATCGCTGCCGATGCCGGTGCCAATCGCTGTAATCATTGTGCGGATTTCTTCATTCGCGAGCACTTTATCCAGGCGTGCTTTTTCAACATTCAGCACTTTGCCTTTGACCGGCAGAATCGCCTGAAACTCGCGGTCGCGACCCTGCTTGGCGGAACCGCCGGCGGAGTCCCCTTCAACAATATAGAGCTCGCACATGGCCGGATCGCGGCTCGAACAGTCCGCCAGTTTGCCAGGCAGTCCGCCGCTTTCCAATGCGCCTTTGCGGCGCGTCAGGTCGCGCGCTTTGCGCGCTGCATCGCGCGCGCGCGCGGCCATAACCGCTTTTTCAATGATGTTGCGCGCGACCGCCGGATTTTCCTCAAAGTAGGTTCCGAGCTCTTCGTTCAGTACCGCTTCGACGATTCCCTGAACTTCACCGTTGCCAAGTTTTGTTTTTGTCTGCCCCTCAAACTGCGGGTCAGGAATTTTGACACTGAGCACCGCTGTAAGGCCTTCGCGAATATCTTCGCCGCCCATTGCCTGTTTATCATCCTTCACCAGTTTATTGTTTTTTGCATACTGGTTTACGGTGCGGGTGAGGGCGCTGCGAAAGCCGGACAGATGTGTGCCGCCTTCAATCGTATTGATGTTGTTCGCGAAGCTGAACAGGTTTTCGTTATATGAGTCGTTGTACTGCATGGCAATTTCAACGGTGACTCCGTCGCGTTCGCGTTCAAAATAAATGACGTCCGGATGAATCGGCGTTTTGCCGATATTCAGATGCGTGACAAACTCACTGATGCCGCCGCTGTATTCAAAAATTTCTTCGCGCGGCGGTTCTTCCTGCGCCAGGCGAATGCGTACGCCGCGATTTAAAAAGGCCAGTTCGCGCAGGCGTGACGCCAGAATATCCCACTGGAAGCCTTCATGGGTGAAAATCTGATGATCCAGTTTAAACGTGATCTTCGTGCCGGTTTTCTGTGTTTTGCCAATCACCTCCAGCGATGTCGCCGGCGCTCCGCGCTGATAGCGCTGATGATGCACTTTGCTGTCGCGGCACACCTCAACCTCAAACCATTCCGACAGCGCATTGACGCAGGAAACGCCGACGCCGTGCAGACCGCCGGAAACTTTATACGAATCGCTGTTAAACTTACCGCCGGCATGCAGTTTCGTCAAAGCCACCTGCACTGCCGGAACACCTTCCGTCGGGTGCATGTCTACCGGGATTCCACGGCCGTCATCGATCACCGTCAATGAGCCGTTGGAATTAATCGTTACATGAATGTGTGTGCAGTAACCGGCGAGTGCCTCATCGATAGAGTTATCCACCACCTCATAAACGCAATGATGATATCCGCGTGCGCCGGTGTCGCCGATGTACATCGCCGGGCGTTTGCGGACGGCTTCAAGCCCCTCAAGAACGGTAATTTGACCGGCGCTGTATTCGCCGGATTTTTGGGTTTTGTGCTCCAGATTTTCGTTCGACATGCTGCTCCTTTTCCTCCTCAAACTTTAAATAATTCACTATGCCGGAAACGTTGCAAAATAGCGAACAAAAACAGCGGGAAAAATAATATAAAAACCATTGAAAAATAAGCGTATAACGCGCTTTTTTAACTTGATTTTTATAAACGGAAAGCGCCGGAGAAAATTCTGCCGGCACCTAAAGAAAAATGATTTAAACCGGAATTATTTTTAACCGCAGATAACACGGATATATACGGATAATTTCACTGGACTTTCACCGGCGTAAATTGCGGCAGAGAATCATCCGTTTCCATCCGCACTATCCACGGTTCAAATCAATGCGCCACCGGAATCAGAAGCACCGGAATTTTGCTTTTTTTGAGAATGCTTTCACTGGTACTGCCGATCAATATCTTTTGCAGCGCACCGTGACCGTGAGAACCGACGATAATTAAATCCACGCTCTGCTTTTCAGCCTCTTTGATGATGGTTTTTGCCGGTGACCCGGTACGCAGCAGCGGCGTTACTTTTACGCCGCAGGCTTCCAGCGCTTTTGCATCTTTATTCAACCGGACATGTTCGGTTTTATGATCCACCGGAATTTCGTAGAGCACTTCAATGCCGGTACCGCTTATACCCATATCGGGGAGCAGCACCGGAGTCGGTTCAACGTGAATCAACAGAACCTCGGCTCGCAATTTTTTTGCATAGGTCTTCGCGGCTTTGAGCACCGCTTCGGTTGCGGTGGAAAAATCAATGGCTGTCATAATTTTCATCATGGACCTCCTTATTGAGTTTGCCTCGATTATCGCTGTCCGGCAGGACTTGTAAACTGAAAACCTGGAAAGGTTTCGTTCTAATTGATGAAAAAATGGTAGGGCGGGTTCAATGAACCCGCCGCGGACGCCTCATCGAAACGTCTCTGCCGCCGCCGTATAATTAATTTGAATTTATTTTACACCAATAATATATGCAACCCAGCCGAGGGAGTTTTCATATCTTGTACGTTTGCGGTAAATTTCGTCGGATTCGCCGTCTTTGGTCCAGCCGTGCAGATAAACTTCGGCGGATTTAAATCCGGCGTCAAGCAGCAGTTCCTGAATTTCCGGCAGTGTCCACAGCCGCCAGTCGTAGGCAAATGCTTTTTTAATTTTTCCGGCACCTGGAATTTTAAAGTGGATGTAATTAATGACGTGATGATTGATCACATTATATTCGGCCTGATCCCAGATATAGGTAAACGCCGGAATTTTTGTGCCGTCGGTTGCGGTGTGCTTTTCGATTTCACGCGGCTCCGGTTTTGCTTCAATGGATTCTGTGCCGCCGTAAAGATCAAGAATGAACAGGCCGTCTTTTTTCAATGCCGTACGCGCTTTTTTAAAATAGGTGCGCAACAGATCGCGCGTTTTAAAAATGCAGTAGGAAAAATTGAGCGCGAACAGCAAATCCGCCGCCGGTGTTTTTGTTGTCAGCACATCGCCGCAAACCAGTTCAATTTCGCCGCTGTTATCATTCAGATATTTCAGATTATGCTCGGCGCCCCAGTCAAGCGTCGGCTGATCAATATCCACGCCGTATGCATAATTTTCCGGCGAGCGGTTGACCCATTCACAGGCGAGGGCGGCAGTGCCGCAAAAATCTTCGCGGATAATTTTTGGTATGCGCCGGTTTTTCGTTTTAAAAATGCGGACTGCAAAGTCAAGATCGTGCTCAGCACCCTGCACAGCCGCTTCATAATAATAGTGTAGCTCGTCTTTACTGATTCTTCTTTTCATGTAGTTGCCGGCTCAATAGTCTCAGTGAATGATGATTCAAAATTTTTAGATCTTTCGTGCGTCAGATATTTTAAAAATATTTTTCAACCAGCTGCTTCAGTCCGGCATGAATTTCCGGCGTGGAACAGAGAAAACGTACGCCGTGAGTTTCGGCGCGCGGAGTTGCGGTGCAGCATGCGCCGGCGCGTTCGGCAATCAGTCCGGCGGCGGCAACATCCCAGAGATACAGTCCGGCTTCAAAAAATGCGTCCGACCGTCCGCACGCTACATGACAGATATCAATCGCCGCCGCGCCGAGAATGCGAATTTTATTCACGCGCGGTGCAGCGGCGGTGAAAAATTCAATCGTGCGCGAATCAATATCTTTTGTCAGCCCAGTGAACAATGTTGCGTGTTTTAAATCTGCAATACCGGAGGGGTGAATCGGCTCGCCATTACACAGCGCCGGTCCGTCAATCGTTGCGATGTAGCAATCATTTAACGGCGGAATATATACGCAGCCGGCGAGAATTTTTCCGCTGCGGCGCACGGCGATGGAACAGCACCAGAACGGAAAATCATTGGTGTAATTGGCAGTGCCGTCGATCGGATCAATAATCCATTCATAGTCGCCGGTATTTTCGGTCGCACTCTCTTCGCCGAGAATGGAATGTGCCGGGAATTTTTCGAGGATTATTTTTTCGGCAATGTGCTGGCTTTCACTGTCCATCACCAGTTTTATATCGTGATCAAACTGCTGCGCGACCTCTTTGCGCCGGTGGATATTTTTTAATGCAAAATTTCCGGTGGTATGCGCCGCCGCCGTGCAAACTTCAAGTAAGATTTGATTTGGAATTTCAATCATCCGGCAGAAGGTACCGATGAATCGCACGAACAGCAAACGGAATGAAAAAAGTTTTTTATTTTCCGGCGCTTTAAAAACTGTATATCTGGATGAATGAACTGCAGATATCACGGATGAAAACGGATTTTTCACAATGAAACACATTGAAAACACTGAAGACTATTTCTGTGTGCTTTGTGTATTCCGTGGTTCAAAACTCATCTGTTTATATCCGCGGTAAGATTGATAATAGTGCAGGGAGTACGAATGGACATTCAACTGAACAACTATCTGAAAAAAGAAAATATAATTTTTGAAATTGATGCGACGACGCGCAATGCTGCGCTGGATTTTCTCACCAAACAACTTGAAAAGTCCGGCGGCGGGTTTAATTCCAGTGCCGCGATTGCGGCGCTAAAAGAACGCGAGAATGTTCTGCCAACCGTGATTGCGCCCGGCGTTGCACTGCCGCATGCACGGCTGGCCGGGAGTGAACAGCCGATGATTGCGATTGCCACGACGCGCGCCGGAATTCTTTTTGATATTGATCAGCCGCCGGTGCATCTGATTCTGCTCGTACTCACGCCGAAGAATGATCCCAGCTCCTATTTGCGCGTACTTTCACTGCTGGTTTCCATTCTTAAAGATATTAATGTGCCGGAATTTATTTCCACCGCTACCGCCGATTCAATCACCGCACTGTTCAATGCCGCCGCCGGAAACGGAAAAGATTACCTGGTTGCCGCCGATGTCATGAACAGTGAGCCGATCACGCTGCTTGAAAGTGATACGCTGCAAAAAGCGATTGCCACCTTATCAGCATGCAGGATTCTGGATGTGCCGGTCATTGATGGAGAGGGCGATATGCGCGGTGTGGTCAGCACGGAAGATATTCTCCGGCAGAGCCTGCCGGAACATCTGCTGTGGCTGGAGGATTTAACGCCGATTCTCCGTTTTGAGCCGTTTGCCGAAATGATGAAAAAAGATAACGAAACCAAGCTCGCTGATTTTATGCGCGAAAATTTTGTTTCGGTCGCACCGGAAACGCCGGCGGTACAGCTCGCAAAAATTTTTCTGAAACGCGATGTGCGCCAGATTTATGTACTCGAAAAACGCCGGCTCATCGGCGTAGTCGATCTCAGCGGATTTTCAACCAAACTTTTCTGGGCTTAACTTTCGGGTCATCGGAGAATTTCATGAAAACACCGAAAATAAAACATCTTGAACCTCTGATATCACGGATGGAAACGGATATTTACAAAGAAAGATCGAAGAAAAGGGATGTTTTTTGATGGAATTCACTGGATAAAAATGGAAGCCGGTAATTCTGTCTGAGATATTTTTTATCCGCGTAATCCGCGGTCACATTCCATAATAATTTTAACAGCGGAGTGGAAGTATGCATAATGATGATCATAGTGGAACACTCGGCAGAAAACAGATGATGTTGCGCATGGCAGCGCTGCTGTTCATCAGCGGCGGAATCGGATTTTCCGGCGTCAGGCTGGGATTAACGATCCAGCAGGCCGCCGCTACATCTGTTTTTCTCGCCATCATTCTCGGCACACTGTTCTTTTGGGGCTTCCGGCTCGCAATCGCATTTCTCGGCATTGGTGTGCTGATTTTCACCCGGTCACTTGACATCGACCACTTTGTAAAAGAAGCCTCCCTGCCGGTCATTCTGTTTTTAGTCGGCATGATGATCATTGTCGGCGCACTGCGCGACCTCGGTTTTTTTACCTGGATTGTACAAAGTATCATTTCTATTCCGAAAATCACCGGCAGAAAATTTCTCACTGTCACCGCTGTCGCCTCAGCGCTGCTTGCGTGCGCGGTTGATGAGGTGACATCCATCATTTTCATTTCCACACTCGTCTTTCAGGTTTGCAACCGGCTCAAGCTGAATCCGGCACCGTACATCATCATTTGCGTACTTTGCACCAACATCGGCAGCGCCGGAACCATGATGGGCAATCCGGTCGGAATTTATATCGGCACTAAGGCTCACCTCACATTTTCTGATTTTATTTACTGGGCATTTCCTATCATGCTCGTCGCGCTTGCTTCCTGTATCGTCATCACCATGTTCTGGTTCCGTAAAGCACTCGATGAATTTGACGTACGCCTCAAAGAGCGTATGGAGCGCGACCTCAGTCTGGTACCGAAAATCAAGGTGCCTTACATCAAAGGGCTCATCGTTTTATTGTTAACGCTCATCTTTATTGCACTGCACCACACTCTCGAAGAATGGCTCACGCTTGACTCGAACAGCATCCTGCTCGTCGCGCCGCTTGCCTGCGCCGGAATTATCATGATCTTTAAACGCGATCGCGCGCGCCATTATGTTGAAAACGAAGTCGACTGGTGGACGCTGCTCTTTTTTATGCTTCTGTTTGCCATCGCCGGTACACTTGCATATACCGGCGTGACGCGCCTCATGGCCGACGGATTCACGGCAAATTTTGGCACCGATCTCAATGTGCTGATTCCCGTTATCATGGCCACAACTGCTATTGGATCGGCATTTGTCGACAATGTTATCTTTGTCGCCGCCTTTGCGCCGGTTGTTGAGGCGCTCGGCGAAAGCGTCAAAGTCATGCCGCTGTGGTGGTCGTTACTTTTCGGTGCATGTTTCGGCGGCAACATTACGCTGATCGGCAGTACGGCGAATATCGTTGCTCTCGGTATGCTTGAAAAAAACTTTAAAACTAATGTCACATTCTTTCAGTGGCTTGGCATCGGTGCGCTCTCCGCATTCGTTGCCTGTCTGATCGCCTGGGGCATGCTGACGCTTATGGCACCCATGATGCCCTAAGGACATTGCCGATTTCCGATTGATGATTTTTTTACATGGCAGGGCGGGTTTGATGAACCCGCCGCGGACGTCGCATCGAGGCATCCCTGCCGCAGTTGCAAATTAAAACGAATTAAAATCCGTTTATATCTGCGTAATCCGCAGTTAAAAAATTGCCGATTTTTTCAACACGCCGGGAGGTAACGCTCCACCATTTGTGTGTTTTTTGTAGCAATGCTAATTCAGCATCTGCTTCGCGGTGCTGTAAACATTATCGACGGTGAAACCGAATTCTTTGGCAAGAACCCCGGCGGGGCCGGATGCTCCGAAATGGTTAATGCCAATAATTTTTCCGCCGGCGGAATATTTTTCCCAGCCGCTGGTTACGCCGGCTTCGATAACAAGCCGGCTGGTATTTTCCGGCGGCAGAACTGAATTTTTATACTCGGCACTCTGAGCTTCGAAAAGTTCCCAGCTCGGAAAGCTGACAATACGGACGTTTTTACCTTCACCGGCCAGTTTTTTGCCGGCATCAACGGCAATCGAAACTTCGGAACCACTGGCGATCATAATCATGTCGTGATCGGTTTTAGAATTTTCCCAAATAACGTATGCGCCTTTCCGCAGATTTTCTGCCGGCGCAAATTCGCTGCGGTCGAAGACCGGCAAATTCTGACGCGTAAGGAGCAGGGCGGTCGGACCGGTTTTGTTTTCGAGCGCGGCGACCCAGGCAGCTTTTGTCTCCGTGGCGTCAGACGGGCGAATCACCGTCATATTCGGAATAATGCGCAGGCTCATGGTTGTTTCTACCGGCTGATGTGTCGGGCCATCTTCACCAACATAAAAACTGTCATGCGTATAGACATAAATCACCGGCTGATTCATCAGCGCGGCGAGCCGCATTGCCGGACGGACAAAATCGGCAAAAACATGAAACGTTGCGCCGAAAATCCGGAATCCGCCATGCAGCTGGACGCCGTTCATAATTGCACCCATTCCAAGTTCACGCACACCGAAGTGGAAGTTACGGCCTTTAAATGACCTTCTGCCGATATCGCCCATGCCGTTCAAATAGGTGTTATTGCTCGGTGCGAGGTCAGCAGAACCGCCGACGAGATACGGGATTGCTTTAGCTAAATCCTGCAGAACTTTGCCCGAGGCAGCGCGCGTAGCAATGGATTTACCGGCGTCAAAGTCACCGATTTTTTTCATCAGATTCTTCGGCAGTTCGCCGGATAAACCGGCACGCCACTCGGCCGCTTTTTTCGGTTTCGCCTGTTCAAAAGCTGCGAAAATTGAATTCCAGCCGGCTTCGGTGGCAGCGCCTTTTTGTGCGGCCTCAGCGAATGCGGCATAAACTTCCGGCGGCACAAAGAATTTTTCCGGCGATATGCCGAGATTGGCTTTAGTGAATGCAATTTCTTCTTCACCAAGCGGCGCGCCGTGCGCTTCGTGCGTACCGGCTTTATTCGGCGATCCGCAGGCGATGGTCGTGCGGCAGATGATCACGGACGGTTTTTTTGTCTGCGCCTGTGCCGCTGCGGTAGCAGCGGCGATTTCCTCATAGTTATGTCCGTCGATTTGCTGAACGTGCCAGCCGTAGGCCTGCATCCGTTTTTTTACATCGTCGGTGTACGTAATGCGCGTATCGCCTTCAATAGAAATAAAGTTTTCATCGTAGAACACAATCAGTTTGCCGAGGCCGAGATTACCCGCCATGGAGAATACTTCGTGCGAAACACCTTCCATAAATTCGCCTTCACTGGCGAAAACGTAAGTGAAATGATCGACGAGTTTATGATCTTTGCTGTTAAAACGCTTAGCGAGCATCTGTTCGGCAATGGCCATTCCAACCGCGTTGCCGCAACCCTGTCCGAGCGGACCGGTAGTGGTTTCAATGCCGACGGTGTGTCCAAATTCCGGATGCCCCGGCGTTTTACTGCCCCACTGCCGGAATTTTTTTAATTCATCCATCGGCAGATCATAACCGGCGAGATGGAGCAGACTGTAGATGAGCATCGAGCCGTGACCGGCGGAAAGGATGAAGCGGTCGCGATCCGGCCAGTGCGGATTTTTCGGATTATGTTTTAGAAACTGTGTCCAGAGAACAGCGGCGATATCAGCCATGCCGAGCGGCAGACCGGGGTGTCCGGAGTTCGCAGCCTGAACGCCGTCCATTGAAAGTCCGCGAATTGTATTGGCAACCAGTTTGATATCCATGTTTTACTCTCCTCGTTAAGTTAAAAATTATTTTTCATTAAACCAAAATTGGTGCCGGTTGACCAATGAAAAGCGGCATGAGCTGAAATGAAAGAAGATAGAAAGAATTTTTTACAGTGATTGATCTGCATCTCCATTCTATTTTTTCCGATGGCACGAATACGCCGGAAGAACTGATTGAATTGGCATCCGCTGCCGGTTTATACGCGGCAGCCCTGACGGATCATGATACGACTGCCGGACAGAAGCGCTTTGCCGCTGCGGCGCAGCGCGTTTCTATCAAAACCGTTACGGGAATTGAATTAAGCGCTGATTTCGGTGCGGTGCCGCTGCATATTCTTGGTTATGACTTTGAGTTGCAGAATGCTGAACTGCAAACTGCACTCGAATTCATTTGCATCGCGCGGGCGGAACGCAACGAACAGATTCTTAGCAACCTCAACCGTCTCGGTTACGAGCTGACAATGAGTGATATGCAAAAACTTGCCGGCGATAAGATGATCGGCCGGCCTCATTTCGCTGCCGCACTGGTTAACGCCGGCCATTTTAAAACCATAAAAAAAGTTTTTATGCAGCTGCTCGGAAAAGGACGGGCGGCGTATGCTGAGCGGCAGCGGTTTCCGCCGGAACAGTGTATTGAATTAATTCGCAACGCCGGTGGATTTCCAGTGATTGCGCATCCGGGACAGATGGATATTTCCAGCGGTGCGCTCCGGCGGTTAATTGAACGGCTTTTGCCGCATGGACTCGCCGGACTGGAAGTCTGGCATGCATCGCATAAAGAATCGCAGTCTGCTGCATTTTTACAGCTGAGTAAAAAATATAATTTAATTGCCACCGGCGGCAGCGACTTTCACGGTAAACATACGCCGTATATAAAAATCGGCACCGGTTATGGCACTCTCAGTGTACCGGATGAAATATTTTCTTTATTCAGTCACAGGTCGAAGGTCTGAAAATTATGTTTTCGTTTTTTGACCTTTGACGTTAAAATCTTCGGGCTTGCGACTGTTACACTTCCGGCGGCAGATTATGATGCGAGCTGTCGCGCATAATTTTCCGGATGGTGCGTCGTGTTTTGGTTGCAGACTGGATGATAGTTTTCCTGGTCTTGCTGCCGATTGCAGAGAGTACTGCGCCGTTAAATCCGTAGAAGTCGCGCGTCATGCGCAGCGGGTTGATAATGAAAATATGCGTGAGAGTCTTGCCAAGGCGTACGTCGGTATCGCGATCGATACTGCGGGCGAGCGGCAACGCGATCGACCAGATGAGTCCGGCGTGCAGAATGAGCAGAACGTGATAGAAGGAACAATTGACATCGCCGGAAAGAGTGAGTGCAATTTTGCAGCCGGCGAGTCCATCTTTAATTGCGCCGGCGATGATGGGCGCGAGTGCGGAAAATATTCCGGCAATGCTCCAGTGCATCGCCATCGCGGTGGTACGTCCATTGCGCGGAACAATGGCGGTGAGCATGTTGACCTGATAGACGCCGAGCGATGCGAACACGCTGCCGTTGAAGAGCGAGTTGAGTGTGATCAGAATTAAATATTGCGGCAGACCGTATGCGGCGGGTGCGGTGGAAATGAAGAACCACGCAATACTTGTGAGCGGTGCGAGCGCCGTCGTTAAAATGCCGAAGTTGCGGATGCCGAAGCGCCGGATTAATGCCACGGAACCGAATGCGGCAATGACGGAACCGAGCTGGATTGAAATTTGAATGACGGCAAGTCCGGTGTACGGTGTGTCAAACTCCTGCCGCAGATACACCATCGCGAACGGGCCGACGAGTCCGACGCCGAAGAGCCAGACAGCGAGCAGCAGTGTAAAATTGCGGAAGTTACGGTTTTTCAGCGGCGCAAGAATCCGGTGGCGGATCGGGATGCCTTTCGGAACTTTGCGTACCGCCGGTTCGGCGACGTTATAGTAGAGCAGAATTTCCACCGTGCCGAAAATTGCGGCAGCGAAAAGAAAGATGCCGAATCCGGTTTGCGCGCCGGCGGGAAACAGATCGAAAAACCAGCCGCACAATGCAAATGTAATCAGCATTCCCGTCATACAGGTGCCCTGGCGCAAACTCCAGAAACGGTTGCGCCGTTCGTCGGGAATCATATCCGCCATCCAGCTCCACCAGCACGGTGAGCTGGATTGCGTGAGGAGGGCGCTGATGCCGACGGTAATCAGCGCAACGCCGGCGATTGTAAGTTTGCTCAGCGGTAAAAAGAGCAGCAGCGCCGGAATAATCCAGATCAGACGAGCCAGTCCCGATGTGCTCATCCAGAACGGTTTGCGGTATGTGAGGCGGTCGGCAATCAGCGCCGCCGGAATTTGAATCAGCATGGCTGCCTGATTCAGCATGGAAATCATGCCGATCATCACGCCGGTTGCGCCGAGCGCTTCAAGAATCATAATCAGCGGCAGGCCGTTGATCGTTGCGAACCAGAAGATACCGATGCCGGCCGCAAAAATATTGATCCGTAATCCTTTGCGAATTTGAGCGTCAGAAAGTCCATGTGCCGGTTGATTCATTTCGCCGCTTTAATAGCAGGGTTGCGGAATGATTCAACCGCAATCGTAAAAGAACGTGTATCACTGTACAAATTAAGGCAGTTCTCATATCAGCAATGCAGTTATCGATCGACGATTTTGCGATAGAATTGCGGCACAGAGCAGAGTCGGTCATAAGAGTGACCGAGAATATATGCTGCCGCTGGATCGTCTGCGCATCAGGACTGCAAAATAATACATCGCATTTCTCCCGTCATTCCCATACTCTCCCGCGCATGAATTTTGAGAGAAAAAGCGGCGTTCTTCTGCACATAACGTCACTGCCGGGGCGGTGGGGCATGGGCGAACCCGGACCGCAGGCGCGAGCGTTTGCGGAGTTTCTGGCGTCGACCGGTCAGACGCTCTGGCAGATTCTGCCGACGGGACCGGTTGGCTACGGCTGGTCACCCTATTCGTCGCTGTCAGCATTCGCCGGCAATCATCTTGTCATCAGTTTTGACGAACTCATTGCCGATGGGCTATTAACCAAAGCGCAGCTCCGCCGGTTTCCGGAATTTGATTTGCATCGCATCGATTTTGAAGCAGTTATTCCGGCGCGTGAAAAAATCCTCTTCCGCGTTGCTGATAAATTTGAAACGACCGCTGAATTTACAACATTCTGCGTAACAGAGAATGCGTGGCTCGACGAGTATGCGCTGTTTATGGCGATCCGCGAAAAGCAGAAATTCCGCGAGTGGAACAACTGGCCGGAAGCGCTGCGCGACCGGCACCCGGCGGCGCTGCGGGATATGGCTAAAAAGCTGGCAAAACCAATCCGGCGCTGGAAGGTATTGCAGTTTCTATTCGCCAAACAGTGGGAAAAATTTACAGCATTTCTGCACGAAAAAAATATTTCACTCATCGGCGATATTCCGATTTTTGTCGCCGGCGATTCCGCCGATGTCTGGGCGCACCGCGAACTCTTTCTTCTAGACGATGCCGGTGCGCCGGCGGTAGTCGCCGGCGTGCCGCCGGACTATTTTTCGTCCACCGGTCAGCGCTGGGGCAATCCACTGTATCACTGGGCACTTCACCGTAAAACAAATTTTGAGTGGTGGACGCGGCGCATGCACCGCGCATTGCAGTTAACGGACATTGTCCGCATCGACCATTTTCGCGGTTTTGAAGGGTACTGGGAGATTCCGGCGGAGGAACCTACTGCCATGCACGGACGCTGGGTGAAAGGGCCGGGATTGCAGTTTTTTCAGCAGCTCGAAAAAAATCTGCGCGCGCTGCCGGACTTCGGAAATAAATTCACGCTGGATGAACATGTTATCGCCGAAAATCTTGGCCTCATCACCGACGACGTTGAAGCGCTGCGCACAGCATGCGGTTTTCCCGGCATGCAGGTTTTGCAGTTCCGCTTCGGCGACACCGATATGCATCGCGCCGGATACCGTCCTGAGGGCGTTGAAAAAAATCAGGTGATTTACACCGGCACACACGACAACGACACCACCGCCGGCTGGTTTCATTCGCTCGCCGGTTCTGAAAAAGATAATGTGCAGAACTATCTGAATACCGCCGGCGCCGCCATTCACCGCAGCATGAGCGGACTCGCACTTCGTGCGCCGGCGAAGTGGGCGATTCTGCCGTTGCAGGATGTTCTCGGTGCCGGCGGTCGGATGAACCGTCCGGGCATCACCGGCGGAAACTGGGGCTGGCGGTTTTCGGAAGACATGCTCATGCCGGAAGCGGCGCACTGGCTGAAAACAACAACAGAAGCAACTGGAAGATCCTCATGAACTCAACACTGTCGAGATACATCGTTATGCTGATTGCAATATTTGCCGGAATAGCGGCAGGACGGTTTTTAAAACAGCTGTGCCGGATGCGCTACAAACATTTTCCGGCGGATGGAAATCCGCTGCGCCGCACAGCCATCGAGCTGCTTTCGCGCACCGTCGTATTTCCGGCGGTGATGACCGGCATTTACGTTGCACTCAAAATTTATAAAAATGCGCCGGCAGATTTAACGGCGGTACTCGTCATTATCACCATCACCTATGTGATCTATCAGGCCATCGAACTGAATGACTACTGGATTCGTCTCATCAGCCGCCGGAAGCGCTCTACCCTTGAAGAGATGATTTCGCCGCTCGTTCGCAAAACACTGCGCATTGTTGTTGTGCTGCTCGGCGCGGTGCAGATTATTCAGCAGTTGAGCGACAAGCCGATCACCTCGATTCTCGCCGGACTCGGTGTCGGCGGACTCGCCGTTGCATTGGCCGCACAGGATACACTCAAAAACTTTTTCGGCTCTATCGTCATCTTCTCCGACCATCCGTTTCAAGTCGGCGACCGGATCACGGTGGATGATCAGGATGGCGTGGTAGAAGAAGTCGGCATGCGCTCGACACGGCTGCGCACGCTCAACGGGTATTTTGTCACCATTCCCAACGGCGACCTCGCCAGTAAAACCATCTGTAACATCAGCCGCCGGCCGAACATTAAACGCATTGCAAATATTTCACTCACCTACAATACGCCGCCAGAAAAAGTGGAGCGCGCCATTGAAATCATCCAAGAAGAACTCCACCGTAAAAATGAACATCTCGATCCAAATTCTCCGCCGCAGGCATTCTTTAATAACTTCACCGCGACTGCGCTCAATATCCTGGTTGTTTACTGGTTTACACCAGCGGATTATATTCCGTTCATGAAATTTGATCAGGCTTTTAACCTCGCTATTCTCCGGCGCTTTAAAGAGGAGGGCATTGAGTTTGCATTCCCGCCGCAACCGCTCTTTCTCGCCGGCGATCCGAAACATCCTGTAACGCCGGAAGATCATTATGCCTGAACTGCCTGAAGTTGAAACCATCCGGCGGCAGCTCTGCGCCGCCGGAATTGAAGGGCGTAAAATCACCGGCGTTGAAATCAACTGGTACCGCCTGTGTGAACCGGTTGCACCGCCGGAATTTTCTAAACGCCTTTTGCACCGCACCATTAAAAAACTCGACCGGCACGGCAAATGGTTAATCTTTCAGCTCACCGGTAAAGAAAACCTGCTCGTTCACCTGCGCATGACCGGCGGATTTTATCTCTCCACCGGCAGGCTGAAAAAAGGTCAGCACGACCGCGCCGTTTTAAAACTTTCCGGTGGACTCAATCTGCACTTCCGCGATCCGCGTAAATTCGGACGGTGGAAACTTGCCGCCGGCGCTCCGGAAAAACTTGGACCTGATGCGCTCACCGTCACCAAAAAAGAGTTTTTTGAGCAGTTCACTAAAAAGAATAAAGCGCTCAAAGCATTATTGCTCGATCAGGAATTCATCGCCGGCGTCGGCAATATTTATGCCGACGAAGCACTGTTCGAAGCCAAGCTGCATCCGTTGCGCAAATCCGGAACATTAACGCCAACAGAGCGTGAGCAGCTTTACCGCGCGGTTGTAAAAGTCATTCGCGCCGGTGTAAAAAATAAAGGCACTTCGCTCGGTGACGGTCAGGGCAACTTTACGGATCTCAACGGCGAGTCCGGCGGCTATCGGGTCAAAGTCAAAGCCTACGGCCGCGCCGGTGAACCGTGTGAAAGTTGCGGCATACCGCTCGAAAAAATCACCGTCGCTCAGCGCACCACCGTCTTTTGTCCGGGGTGTCAGAAATAAAAAAGTGTACCCGGTAAAATCAGACGGATTGGTCGTATTGCATAAATTCGTTAGAGCCCTTGGCGGCCTTGGCGATCTTCCTGTTAAATTTTTAAACAAAAAGTTCGCGAAACACGCGAAGATTGTCACCGCGGATGACGCGGATGATAGACGGATAAAAAAATTATGGAGGGTCGTTGACCCCGGCAACCGTGGAGGGCAAAGCCGCCGTCTCTCCCAATTCGTTTTTATTCCTTCGAAAAATAATCCGTTTATATTTGTGTTATCCGCGGTTTAAATTCTGTTACTCCCGTCAAAAAATTGCGGTCCTGGCGATCTTTCTGTTCGCATGAGTTTTTCTATTCCCGGTAATAAAAAAGCCGTTCCAAAAATTCAGAACGACTTTGACTGTGAAACACAATGTTGAATTACGCTTCGCCGAGCGCCCAGCGGGTGTAGCGTGTGACCGTGATGTTATCGCCGATCTCTTTGCCTTTCGCTGCGAGCAGCTGCGTAACACTGATTTTATCGTCTTTCACAAAGGCCTGTTCCAGCAGCGTGTGGGTTGCGTAGAACTTATTGAGTTTGCCGGCGAGAATGCCTTCAACAATATTTGCCGGTTTGCCTTCCACCTGTTTGGCGAACAGTGCTTTTTCATCATCGACGATCTGTGCCGGAATACCATCACGGTTCAGTGCGAGCGGATTGGCAGCGGCAACATGCAGGCAGATATCCATAGCGAGTTCTTTAAACTTGTCGTCATGGAATGTTTCGGCTTTTTCGAATGCAAATTCAACCAGCACGCCGACTTTCCCGCCGAGGTGGATATAGCTGGAAACTGCACCGGTGCCGTCGACGACATATTTCACACTTTTGCGCAGAATAATATTTTCGCCGATTTCAGCGATCTTGGCAGTGATATCCGCTTTAAACTCTTCCGCCGGATTATCGGCAGCAGAGCACATCGCTTTTTCGGTGAGCTCGCCAACGAATGCCTGGAAGTTATCGGTGCGCGTTACAAAATCGGTCTCGCAGTTCACTTCGATCATCACGCCGCTCTTTCCGTCCGGCGCAACTTTTGCATTAATTTTTCCATCTTTGGCTACGCGATCAGCTTTTTTAGCCGCGACAGCCATGCCGCGTTCGCGGAGCAGTTTGAATGCCTGTTCTTTATCTCCGCCGGCTTCCTGCAGGGCGCGTTTGCACTCCATCATGCTGACATTGGTTGCGTCGCGCAGTTCTTTGACGAGTTTTGCGCTGATTTCTACTGACATAATATGATCCTCTCTATTTTAAATTATTCTACTGCCGGAGTTTCTTCCGCCGCCGCTGCTTCTGTGGCTACCGGCGCTTCTTCGGCTGTCGGTGCTTCCTCTGCCGGAGCAGGAGCCGCCGCTTCTTTTTTCACTTCAGTTTTTTCGGCTTTCGGTGCTTTTTCAACTTGCGGCTCTTTTTTTGCTTTCTCGGCTTTGGCTTTATCTTTTTCTTTTTTCAGTTTTTCGAGCACTTTAGCGCGTTTTTTCCTCTCTTCTTCTTCTTTAGCCTTGCGCTCGGCGCGGGCGGCTTCGGCGACCTTACGATCCGCTTCCTCCTGCTCTTTACGGCGTTTGTCTTCGGCCGCTTTCTGTTTGGTGAACGTATCGTTCGCTTCGGCAATCGTACCGCCGAGAACTTCGGCGATCAGCGTGAGCGAACGGATGGAGTCGTCGTTGCCCGGGATCGGATAGTCAACTAAATCCGGATCAGCGTTGGTGTCAACCAGTGCCACCACTGGAATTCCAAGGCGCTGAGCTTCCGCAATCGCCAGCTTTTCACGGCAGATGTCAACCACGAGCAGCGCACCCGGCAGCGATGTCATATGTTTTACACCGGTGAGGTTGCGTTCAAGTTTATTCAGTTCACGGCGCAGGGTAGAAAGCTCCTTTTTTGGATAGGCTTTCAGTTTTTGTTCGTCTGCGAACAGCTCCTGAAGCTCTTCCATACGTTTTACGCTCTGGCGCACCGTCTGATTGTTGGTGAGCATTCCGCCGAGCCAGCGGTAAACCACGTACGGCTGATTGGCTTGTTCAGCCGCTTCCTGAAACACCGTGCGCGCCTGTTTTTTCGTACCGACGAACAGGATTTTACGTCCACCCATCACGGTATCGTTCAGGAACTCCTGCGCCATTTTCAGGTGCACCAGGGTTTTCTGGAGGTCGATAATATAAATCCCGCTTTTGACGCCATGAATGAAGCGTTTCATTTTAGGATTCCAGCGTTTGGTCTGATGACCGAAGTGCAGCCCTGCATTCAGCAGGTCCTGAATCGTCACTGTCTTTTCTGACATGATATTGCCTTTCTATTCGTTCGTTATTGAACAATCCGCTTTGGCTTTCCACAGGCAGGTGTCAAGCGCTCGCTTCAGCTGCACAACCACGTACAGCTATTAAGGATTGCGTTTGTACACATTCGATGCACCGTCTGCAAGCGGTTTTACTGAATTTATTTATCTGTAAAAATCTTTGACCGGCATACGGCAGAGTGAGATTATACCAAGCATTAATTATCCGGAACCGAAGGAGTGTATGGGATATGAGCGATGTTCTTCAGCATGAATGCGGTATTGCCGCCATTCGACTCTTAAAGCCGTTCGAGCATTACGCCGAAAAATACGGATCTCCCGCGTTCGCCCTGAACCGCCTTTATCTGCTGATGGAAAAGCAGCATAACCGCGGACAGGACGGTGCCGGTGCAGCAGTGGTTAAAATGGATGTTGAGCCAGGACAGCCGTATATTTTCCGGTCGCGTTCCGCAGAGCGGGAACCGATTGCCGGTATCTACCGGTTTATGACGGCTGCCATGGAAGAGTCGCGCCGTAAATATCCGGAATATGCTGATGACCTAACGTGGATTAAACAGAATGCAAAATTTGCCGGCGAACTTATGCTCGGTCATCTGCGTTACGGAACGAGCGGCGGGAGCGGGTCAGATTTTTGTCATCCGTTTCTCCGTCAGAGCAACTGGCGCAGCCGGAATCTGCTGCTCGCCGGAAATTTTAATCTGACGAATAACGACGAACTGTTTGAAGCGCTGGTTGAGCTTGGACAGCATCCGCGCAATGAAACGGATACTGTTTTAGTGTTGGAAAAAATAGGTCATTTTCTGGATGAAGAGAACGACCGGCTGTTCCGTGAATTTCGTAAAGAGGGTCTTGAACGCGCTGAAATCTCCAAAAAGATCGGTGATCATCTGGATCTGATTACCGTGTTGAAACGTGCGGTGAAAAATTTTGACGGCGGTTACGCGATGGCGGGAATTATTGGCAATGGTGATATGTTTGTTGTGCGCGACGCCTGCGGAATACGTCCGGCATTTTTCTGGAGAGATGATGAGTTTGCGGTGATTGCATCTGAGCGTCCGGCAATTCAAACCGCCTTTGGTGCGCAGGTGGAGGAGGTACAGGAAGTCGCGCCGGGACACGCGCTGGTGATCCGCCGCTGCGGCGAAATACTGCACAAACGGATTTCCGAACCGATGCCGGAAAAACCATGTTCATTTGAGCGAATCTATTTTTCGCGCGGAACAGACCGCGATATTTATGAAGAACGCAAGCAGCTTGGCCGGCAGTTGACGGATCCGATATTGAAAGCAATTGATTATGATTTGAATAACACCGTGTTTTCGTACATTCCGAATACAGCGGCGTCTGCTTTTTACGGCATGATGGAAGGGGTTCAGGAATATGTGGCTGAGCGTGCAAAGTATCATATCCTGCACGAAAAAAATCTTTCACCGGAACGGATTGATGAATTAATTAATTATCGCCCGCGTATGGAAAAAATCATGGTGAAGGACACCAAGTTGCGCACATTTATCATGACAGATGCCGACCGGCGTGACCTGGTTGCGCTGGTGTATGACACCGCATATGGTGTAGTTAAAACAACTGACACGCTGGTGGTAATCGATGATTCAATTGTGCGCGGTACAACGCTGCGTGAGAGTATCGTGCGCATTCTTGACCGGTTGAATCCGAAGCGCATCATCATTGTTTCATCTGCACCGGAAATCCGTTATCCCGACTGCTACGGCATTGACATGTCGCGGTTGAAAGAGTTTGTGGCGTTTCAGGCGGCGGTGGAGCTGGCACAGGAAACAGGACAGGGCGATATCCTGCAGGAAATTTATATGGCCAGCAAAGCCAGCCTTAAACAGCCGCGCAATCAGGTGAAAAACGAAGTGAAAGCATTGTATGATCTGTTTACACCGGAACAGGTCATCAATAAAATCAGTGAGCTTCTTCGCCCGGATGATTTAAATGCAGAGTTAAAAATTATATTTCAGAGTATCGCAGGTCTTCACGCGGCAATTCCGAAACATACCGGGGACTGGTATTTCAGTGGTAACTATCCAACGCCCGGCGGAAATCGCGTTGCTAACCGCTCATTCATTAACTACATTGAAAACAGCGACGCACGGGCATACTGAAAGCAGGCACATTCTGTTGTGCTTGTGAATGTTCGGCAAAGCGATAGAGAGGTATCCTTGTCTCCGCTTCTGTGTGTGGGATCCAATGTTTGATTCTTTATCATCTTTCGCAGTTACAATAACTGAAAAAACCTCTAAGCTCGCATCCGTGTTTAGATCGGGATTTATTGCAATTAACTAAGGAGAGAACAAACCGGCCGTAAACTGCAACCGGGTTTCGGAAGAATATATAATTGCGTGCTGCGAATTTTAAATGAGTATTCAGCCATGAATAAATTAAAGTTAATTGAGACGTTGAGTTCCGGGTTGCGCAAGCAATTGGATTCAAATATTAAAATTCAGAAAAAACTGTCTGAGATTGAAAAAATCTTACAGAAACATAATGCTGTGCTAGTCGACGTTTTAGAACAAATCAAACCGTTATTAAAATCACCAGAAAATCCAATGGAAAAGCATTTAAACTCCAACGCATATATTTATAAATCTGATCCGGGAGAGATTGAATAATGGAAAAACGACCGGCATTAACGGATTTTGATCTATTTCTTTACGGTCAAGGCACGCTGTATCGCGCATATGAAAAATTTGGCGCGCATCTGCTGGAAGAAGATGGAAAGCAGGGTGCGTATTTTTCGGTGTGGGCGCCGAATGCGGAATCTGTCAGCGTTATCGGTTCATTCAATAACTGGGAAGCATGGGTTCACCGGATGACGCGCATCAAAAATTCCGGTATCTGGGAGATTTTTATTCCCGGCGTGCAAGAGGGCGATCAATATAAATTTGAAATCAAAGGACCGAACGGATTCTGGGCACAAAAAGCTGATCCATTTGCAGTCTACGCCGAACTTCGTCCACGCACCGCGTCGATCGTTTACGACCTTGAGCGATATCAATGGAACGACAGCGAATGGGAACAGCGCCGGGCGCAAACGAATTGGCATCAAAAACCGATTAGTGTTTACGAAGTGCATCTCGGTTCATGGAAACGTGCCGACGGCTGGCGCTGGCTGACCTATCACGAACTCGCCGATCAGCTGATTCCATATGTTAAAGAAATGGGTTATACGCACATTGAACTGATGCCGGTAGCCGAACATCCGTTCGACGGTTCATGGGGTTATCAAGCCGGCAGTTATTTTGCGCCGACGTCGCGTTTCGGAACGCCGGACGATTTCCGGTTTTTTATCGATCGCTGTCATCAGGAGAATATCGGCGTTATTCTTGACTGGGTCCCGGCACACTTTCCGAAAGATGCACACGGACTCGGATATTTCGACGGCACGCACCTGTACGAACACGCCGATCCGCGTCAGGGCGAACACATGGACTGGGGCACATTGATTTTTAACTACGGCCGGCATGAAGTCAGCGGATTTCTGCTTTCAAATGCACTGTTCTGGGCGCTGGAATATCACATTGACGGTATTCGCGTTGACGCCGTTGCCAGCATGCTCTATCTCGACTATTCACGTTCTACAGGACAGTGGATTCCAAACAAATACGGTGGGCGCGAAAATCTGGAAGCCATTGAATTTCTCAAACACTTCAACAGCATTATTCACCGCGAAGTGCCGGGGTTTTTAACGTTCGCTGAAGAATCCACCGCGTTTCCAAAAGTTTCGCATCCGGTCACCGACGGCGGACTCGGCTTCGATTTTAAATGGAACATGGGCTGGATGAACGACACGCTGAAATATTTCAGCAAAGATCCGGTGTACCGCAAATATCATCAGGGCGATCTAACATTTTCGATGATTTATGCATTTACCGAAAATTTTATTCTGCCGTTTTCACACGACGAAGTGGTGCACGGGAAAGCCTCGCTGCTCGATAAAATGCCCGGCGACTTCTGGCAGAAATTTGCTAACATGCGCCTGCTGTTCGCCTATATGTTTGCACATCCCGGAAAAAAACTGCTCTTTATGGGCTGTGAAATCGGTCAGTGGCGCGAATGGGACGCTATCACCAGCCTTGACTGGAATCTGCTCGACTACGCACCGCACCGCAAACTCAAAGACCTCGTCGCCAGGCTGAATCATCTCTATTTGTCCGAACCGGCGCTGTACGATATTGAATCGTCGTGGGAAGGGTTTGACTGGATCGACTTCCACGATGCCGCCAGTTCTGTTATCTCATTCCAGCGTAAAGGCCGCGATTCAAACGAAAGCATTGTGTGCATTTTAAATTTAACGCCGACACCGCGCAACGGTTATCGCATCGGGCTTCCGCAGGACGGCAGCTGGAAAATAATTCTGAATACTGACGCAATGAATTATGGCGGCAGCGATACCGGTCCGGCAGAAGGGCATACGCTCGATGCGCACCATCTGCCGTGGCATGGTAAGGGATTTTCGCTTCAGCTCGATCTGCCGCCGCTCGGTGCGCTGCTGCTTCAGGCAAAAAAACCGGAAGTGTAAATTTGAGTCTTCATTCTCCCTTATAAATACATCCCGATGTTTCAGTTTCGCGGATGATGATTTTTGAGAGCAGGGGCAGTTGCGGTTTAAGTTTATTCCACAGCCAGATGCACATGTTTTCGCTGGTTGGATTTGCCAGGCCGTCAATGTCATTCAGCATGGAATGGTCAAGTTGTTTAAACACCGGATCGCACGCCTGAGACAGATCACCAAAATCCATCACAAACCCGGTTTCTGAATTCACTGGTCCGCACAAAAAAATATCCACTTCATAACCATGGCCGTGTATTGCGGAGCATTTGTGCGTTTCCGGTACGCCGGTCAACCGGTGTGCCGCATCAAAGCGGAACGTTTTATAAATTTCCATATTAGCCATAACGTCTCATTTATTTTTTCAGCAGTTTCGATTACAAATTTTTTAATTAAAACACCAATCTGTTTATACCAGTTTAAATGCCACTTTCCACACCGGTTTTCTGCACTTCATAATATCACAGGTATATATTTTCTTGGATCAACAATTCCTGTTTCTAAAAATCCTTTCAGACGCAGGCGGCAGCTATCGCAAGTGCCGCAGGCTGAGCCGTCTGCCGCCGGATCATAACAGCTTGACGTTTTACTGTAATCTACGCCGAGCTTCAGCCCGCACCGGATAATTTCTGCTTTTGTTAACTGCTGCAGCGGTGTGTGAATTTTAAATTTCTGTTTGCTGCTGATGCCGGCTTTTGTCGCCAGATTTGCCGTTATTTCAAACGCCGCAATAAATTCCGGACGGCAGTCCGGATAGCCGCTGTAATCGAGCGAGTTTGTGCCGATAAAAATATCAAAACTCTCCAGCACTTCCGCCCATGCCAGTGCATACGAAAGAAAAACAGTGTTGCGTGCCGGAACATACGTTACCGGAATTTCCTCGCTGCCGGTTTGGTGCGGCACGTCAATGTTCATATCGGTTAGTGCCGATCCGCCGAACGCTGTTAAATCAATAGATATGATACGGTGCTCTTTCACAGTGATAGATTTAGCAGTCTGTTTGGCGCATTCCAATTCAATGGCGTGGCGCTGACCGTAACAAAATGAAAGTGCATAACATTCAAAGCCCTCCGCTTTCGCGATCGCCAGCGTTGTTGCGGAATCAAGTCCGCCGCTTAAAAGTACAACTGCTTTCTTTTTCACCATGCCATCCATCCGTTATCTATTATTCCATGCTCAAAGCAGTCCCATCATTTTATGACTTTGCGGAATAATACGCACCCCGCGTCCGATTGCGCACGATATGTTCGACTGCCACATCAGTATCTGCTGCGCCGTCGGAACATTTTTCATACGCAATGCCGCTGTCATCGGTTGTAAAACTATTGCCGCCGGTGTTTGGGAAGTACGGATTAAATCCGCCGCTGTTTTTAGATCGTCGTCACTTGTAGCGGAATTGACAACCAGCTTGATCGTTGCTGAAATTTTATATTCATTAATTAACGCAAGAAATGCGGCATGTGCGTTCCATGTTCCGGGTTCGCCGGTAACGCTCGGCAGTTTGATATCCATCAATATATGATCCACCGCCGGTGCAATTTTTGCAAACGCGTCCGGCAGGTCGCCGCTGGTTTCCAGATGCACCGGCAGTTTCAGTGTGTGTTTTGCCGTCGGTATAAATTTCCCCAGAAATTCGACCTGCAGCAGCGGCTCACCGCCGGTGATGAATAGATCGGCATGTGCAAGTTGCGGCGCATTCAATTGCTGTAAAAGGTCCAGCAGTTTTGCCGGCGACAGCGGATTCGGTGCAAACGAAAATTTACCGCTGCCGGGAACGGTTTCAATGCGGACGGAATCCGTACGTGCCGTTTCTGTGTCGCAATAGAGACAGTCCCGGTGGCAGTCGCAAACGCGTACAAACAGCTGGCGCCGGCCGATATTCACCCCTTCGCCCTGCGCCGAGCTGAAAATTTCGCTGATATATGCTGTTGTATTCATTTTATTGGTTCAAACATAATACTTTTATCTCAATCGCCGGAGCTTCAGCAACAACGGCTGCAGCGTATGCGGGGTCGATGTCGAGCAGTTGGAAAAACCATCGTTTATCGGCGCTGACAGCCGGTGAATAATATGCTTCGCCGGTCGGTACAGAAAACTTTTTTAATTCCCGAAAGATGCCGGTGCTGCGCGCTTTGGCATACGCTTCTTTTTTTGCCCACAGATCAAAAAAAACGGCCGGTGAATTCTCAGCAAAAAATTTCTGCTCCGCCGGCGTAAACCAGCGTTCAGCAATTTCCTGAACGTTCATTTGTTCGCGCCGGAATTCAATATCAATTCCCACTGCGCGCCCGGCGGTCACAGCAATCAGCATCCGGTCGCGAGAGTGCGATACATTAAAATTTAACTCTCCGTTCATCAGCAGCGGCTTGCCCTGTGGCGATTTTATTAGTTCAAGTGCCGCCGGATTCTCATTCAGGCAGCTGCCAAGAATTTTTCGCAGCAGTCCGCGGCCGGTAATAAAACGGTTTGCCTCCCGCAGACTGCTGAATTTCCCGGCGCGCTCCAGTTCCGCGCCGGAAAGCAGCGGCCGGCATTCATCCGGTGTAATGCAGATATCCGGCAGAAAAATATTCCATACATGAATCGACTGGCTGAAATCATTCATAGTTTACAAGGCCCAGGCGAGCAGCAATGGAACCGTGATGACGGCGGCAAGATGCGTGATCAGCAGGGTGGCTGCCACAAAATCTGTATCGCCGTTAAACCGTGCACTGAAGATCAGACTGGCGACCGCTGCCGGCATCACGGCAACAACAATTAAAATATTGCGTGCAAGTTCTTGCATAGGAATCCATTTCAAGATCAGAATGAAAACGGCCGGCGCAACAATCAGACGGAGAAAAGCGGAAATCCAGACATGCGGATCGGCGATGGATCTTGCGCTGAGCGTAGCAATGCGGCTGCCGGCGACGATCATCGAAATACCGATTGTTGCGCGCCCGACGACATCTGCGCCGAAATAAACCAGTTCAACAACACGGCGCAGTAATACGGCATTCGGCGGGCATAGTGGCGTAAGATCGCGCACACAAATCCAGCTGATTGCACAAATCAATGCAATGAGCGGCGGACTGAACATGACGCGGATTCCATTGCTGAAACGGCTTTGCCGATTGAACAGAAATACGCCAACCGTCCATACAATTAATTCAAATCCAACTGAAGAAAAAATCAGCAGAGCAACGCCTTCGGTGCCCCAGATCATTATCACCAGCGGCAGCGGAAGGAAAAGATAGTTGTTGATTGTGCTTTGGAACAAAAATGCACCGGCGCGTTTCTGGTCGACATTTTTCATCCACCGCAAAGCCAGCAAGCCGAGCAGCAGTCCAATGCCGGCGATGAGCATAGTCATGACCGGCATCAGCCAGTTTTGCGCGAGCTGTACCGGATTCAGGCGCGTGATGGAGTAAAAAATCAACGCCGGATAAATGATGGAGATGAGCAGCCTTGTGAGTTCGCCTGTTCCGGTATCGGTGAGAATTTTCCGCCGTCGCGCGATCCAGCCGAGTGACATCAGCGCCAGAATGAATAAAATTTGTAACACATAATTCATGGTTCAACCTATAAAACATGAAAGCGGAGGGTTTGAAAAGATTTGATGTGGAATATTGGATTGCTGGAATGCCGGAATAAGCGATAACTTTAACGGATATGAACAATTCAACCGTCCCGTCATTCGAATTCGCCACTTCCGGAAAAATTGTTTTTGGACGCGGAACGCTGGCGCAGCTTGCGCCGGCAGCGGCGTCATTGGGTAAACATGCACTGGTCATTACCGGCAGAAAAACGGAACGCGCCAAACCGGTGTTTGATCTGCTCGCCGGCGCCGGAATTGCCGTTGAATTTTTTTCAGTCGGGAACGAACCGACCGTTCAGAATGTACTGGATGCCGTAGAACTTGCGCGCTCAGCAAAATGCGACATGGTTGTTGCCTTTGGCGGCGGCAGTGTGCTGGATCTTTCAAAATCTGTTGCGGCACTCATTACCAATCCCGGCAGCCCGTTTGACTATCTTGAAGTCATCGGCAAGGCGCAGCCGCTCACCGTGCGACCGGCGCCGTGTATTGCCGTTCCAACCACGTCCGGAACCGGATCAGAGGTGACAAAAAATGCTGTAATTCTTTCGCCAGACGATCATGTGAAAGTCAGCATCCGCCATCCGTGGATGCTGCCGGCGCTCGCCATTGTCGATCCTGAATGCACGCTGTCTATGCCGCCGGCGGTCACCGCGTCCACCGGACTCGACGCACTCACACAGCTGATCGAGGCCTTCATTTGCATTCGTGCCAATCCGGTCACCGACGGTTTTTGCCGCGAAGGGTTGCCGCGCATTATCCGTTCACTGCGCCGCGCCTATGAAAACGGCGCCGATCTCGATGCACGTGAAGAAATGTCCCTTGCCAGCCTGTTCGGCGGACTTGCGCTCGCCAACGCCGGACTCGGCGTAGTACACGGATTTTCCAGTCCGCTTGGCGGAATGTTTTCTGCGCCGCACGGCATGGTCTGCGCCGCAATTCTGCCGTATGCCATGCGCGCCAACCTGAATGCCATTCAGGAACGCGCGCCGGAATCCATCGCGCTCGCGCGGTTGACTGAATTTGGAAAACTTACCGGCGGACAAACCGCCGCTGACGGAATTCAATGGCTGATTACACTCTGCCGGGATCTGAATGTTCCGGCGCTTTCAAAATTCGGCATCACTGAAAATGATTTCCCGGTGCTCGTCGAAAAAGCAATGACTGCCTCCAGCACGCAGGGCAATCCCGTCAAACTCACCGCTGAAGAACTGCATCAAATACTTTTGGATGCATTGTAAAAAGGTGCTGTGGAATGCCGGAAGGATTTGTAAATTTGTTTTGAAAAGAAATCAGTCGTGTCAATTTATGGATGAGGAAAGCCGTTTATATCCGTGTGATCTGTGGTTGCGGAAAATGAAATGATGATCGTTCAAACAACTGAAACGGATGTATTTCGTAATCTGGCGGCAGAAGAGTGGCTGCTGGAGAATACAGCGGATTTGTCTGTTTTGTTTTTATATGTGAATGCGCCGTGTGTGGTGATTGGTAAAAACCAGAATCCGTGGCGCGAATGCAGGTTATCACTGATGGAGCAGGAGGACGTTCCGTTTGCGCGCCGGATTTCCGGCGGCGGCGCAGTGTTTCATGACGCCGGAAATTTGAATGTCAGTGTCATTGTTCCGCGTGCGCAATATCAGGAAGAGAAACAATATGAACTGATTCTGGCAGCGTTACGGAAATTCGGAATTACTGCTGAGAAACTGAATAAAAATTCGCTGGCAATCGCCGGGAAAAAATTTTCGGGAAATGCATTTTGCATGCGTAAAAACCGCGTACTGCATCATTGTACGCTTTTAGTGAACAGCGATCTGAGCCGGCTTGGACGTTATCTTGGTGCAGAAGTCGCCGGCATTGAAACAAAGGCTGTTCCTTCAATCCCCTCGCCGGTAATCAATCTGAATTCTGTCGCGCCGAGAATTACAATAGAAAAAATTTCCGCAGCACTGATTGAAAAATTCAAAATAGAATATTGCAGTGGTGAAACGCTGAAGCAGTGGAATGAAGAGAATTTCCCGCCGGCGGTGATTGATCGTTTAAGTGAACGATATTATACCGACGAATGGCGCTATTGCCGGACGCCGAAATTCACGGCGCACATTGCCGGGGAGCTGTTTCAAGTTGAAAAGGGGCGTGTTATAAACCATCCGGCGGTGCCGCTGTTTCCGGAAGTCCTGCAGACGAGGCGGCGTGTCCGCTAACGCTCGAAATAGAACGGTTCATATTCCGGTAGCGTAAAATACCGATGATGCTGACGATAATTCCAAACGGAATACAGACGGCGCCGGTAAGCCAGAACCAGAACTCTTTCGAAAAATTCATTATCGTTGCGCCGGCAATGATCAGTGCAACGGCGGAGCGGAGATAGGCGAGCAACGTTCGTTCGTTGGCGAGCTGCGTACGATCGATTGCCAGTTCGTCGCGCAGAATCAGGTCGGCATGGTTAAAACGGGAATAGCTTTTGTTCATCTTATTCATGAAGGCATTAAACTGGATTTTTTTCGCGGGTGCATCTAAAAAAATTATTGTTTAATTCTGACATGATGGCGGGATAAAAAACTAATCCTGTTGATCGCGTCTAAGATAGGCTTTAAATTACAATGCCGGAGTGTAGAAAACAGGGTTCCATGCCGGAATGAACCTTTCTTTATTCAATCAAAATAAAAGAGGGAACACCGGCATGGAATAGATGGACTGTATCATAAAACCGGCTTGCCGGAACTTTGGTTCATCTAGCAGAAAAGCGATGTAGAAAATTTTTTCCCGGCGTGATAGCCACATTCTGCGGGCATTGGAAGATCGATCAGCTCGTTAGCAAACCGGGAAACGTGGGGCAGTACTGCTGACATTGCTGGAGCGGCTGAGCCGCACCCTTGTAGATTCGCCGATTGAAAGGAAAAACGCCGGCGAAGGTGTGTTCAAGGCGCTTAGCAAAGAGATGGGTAAAACCGCCGGAAAAAGGGTTTGTGAATATGCTGTGCGTCATTGATGAAGCGTGGGACTGGGATTGGAAAGGCAAGGGCGGGCTGCAATTCATTCCGAACGCTTCACGGGCGCACGGTGTGGAAATGTGGGTGCAAAGTCAATTCCCGACTCAAATGGCGCCGACGGTGCGCGCCAACTGCCAGAATGTTTTTTGCTTTTTATTGCAGGAACCGGCGGCGGTGGAGTGGGCCGGCCGAAGCTATGGACCTGAATTCAGATACGTTGCCGATTTGAAGCCCGGACAATATATCGGCAAGCGCGGCTTAAATCCGCCGTTCACCGGCTGGGCGTGGCATACCGATGCAAACGGGAATTTTAAAAGCGTTTAAAATGGCGAAACGTGAATATTGCGGAGTCTATCAAATGCGGTTTGAGCGGCTGTGGGCGGCATTGGTAATGTGTGACGCAAAAAAGGCCGGTGAAATGTCGCCGACGCTGGTTGCTGGAATTATCGGCTGTTCAGAGGATTATGCAGGGCGCTTGATTATGAGTAAAATTCGTGGTACAGTTTTAAAAAATATGGAGTGAGTTATGAAAAGAGTTACGATAACAAAGAAAGCAGAGGGTTTTGCAGTTGTCGAAATTTCAACCGGAAAAGTTGTTTTTCGTGCTAATACGCGCAAAGAATGTTCAACATTTTTAATGAACCAGCGGGAATATGGATATTCGCCAGTGTTCAAGAAAGGACAGCATTATGCTGTTTGATCCATTCTCTGAAATAAAAATCCATGAGGATGCTAAAATTTATGTTCAGATTGATTTGATTTACGGGAAAGAGCGATTTCCCGTAATCGGGTTACTTGATACAGGTGCGACTGGAACAATGCTTCCGCGCTGGGTAGCAGAAGATTTGGGCATTAAATATAACGCTGGGAAAGAGCGTTTTGTGAATGGAATTAGTGGGCGGTTGAAGGGAATGGCGCATAGAATTGAAACTGTGCTTATTAATGATTCTGGGGATGAAGTTGGACGGAATGCTATTGATATTACTTTTGTGGATGGCTCTGATCTTGCACTTGTTGGAATGAATTTGATTACAAAATTCGACTGGGAATTATTGTTCTCAGAAAAAATAATAAAAGTTGGCAGTATATAATTTTTTCCGAATAAAATCCGAAACAAAAACCGATTTTTTTCATTTATAAGCCGCTGGGATTCAGCGGTTTATTTTTTTATCGGCTGGAAAAATCGCGCATAAAATCCGAACCGCGTTTTTTCGTGTCATACTTGTTCTTGAAAATCTTCAAGGCTTCCGGCGCACGGTGCGACCGGTGCCGGAAACAAGGAGAAGGAAGGAACAGGATGAAGAAGATAGTCAGTCAAAAGGCCCTGAAAACGATCGGGCTTGTCATTGTGGGCATTTTTGCCGCGAACGAACTCAGGCCGCTGTATCAGAAAGCGCGCAATGTGGTCATTAAGCCGAAAGGAAATGCGTAATGATCCGTAAACCAGTAAAAATCGGCAGCATTCACGCCGACGACGGCGCGGTGAAGGATTTATCGATTCCAACCGGTCACCGTGGAACTTATTGCAGTTTCTATTTTTTGCCGTATGACTCTGATACACCGGTATCGGATACAGCCGTTGTGCTGGATGCGGTGGAAAAGCTGACGCTTGAAGCGACCAGCCACACTGAAGGCGGTTTTCAGATTTTAAACGACGTGACGCCGGAGTTTTTGTATTTCCGCGAGCAGTACTATGCACAGCAGCGCGGTATAACGAATACCGGTTCAATCATCACGTATGACCCGTCGGCGGCACAGCGCGGCGGTGAAGCGGCGGCGAATATCCGCAACATCGGCACAGCCGATTTATCGGACATGAATCTGCGCGTCAACTTTAAGGGAGCCGTCGCCGGACTGACCCGTATTGATGTCTATGCGGACATTGATTACAACCTGAAAGCCAATATCGGCGTTCACAACCGCATTGCGCATGTGACCGCACCGGTACCGGCCGCTGGCGGCGTGGTGGAAATCACGAATCTGCCGTGTGTCGACGGGCGTTATGCTTACGAGACAATGATCATTCAGGAACCGACGAAACTGACAGCTGACTGGACATCACTGGTAGTGAACGGCTCGGACTGGCAGTTCCGCGACATACCGCGCAAACTTTTTGAGCGGATGCAGATTGAAGCGTTCCGCACTCCGCAGTCTGGTTTTGCCGTCTATGACTTTGCGAAAGAAGACAGTCCGCTGTACTTCCTGCCGGGCGGAATGGCTGAGTTGAAACTCATTCCGAATTTTACCGCCGCGGCCGGCGCGACCGCCGGCAGTGCCAAAATCTGGTTTGAACTGCTGCGGGTGGCGTAATGAGCTGGCTGTCTGACTTTTGGAGCGGAGCGAGCGGATTTGTAGGCGGCCTGCTGGACAGTGATGCCGGCAAGTCCGCGCTTCATATTGCCGAACAGGCCGCCCTGAATGATCTCAATAAGCAGTCGAAAGCCGACACGAAAGAGACACCGGCGCCGGTGGTGAATATTACAACGACCGGCGGCGGGTTTCCTAAGTGGGTGATTCCGGCGGCCATTGGCGGCGTTGGATTATTAGCGCTGATTTTATTTATCCCTAAAAAAAGGAGATAGGTATGGCAATTCCAGCCGCTGCTGTCTCTGCCTTTATGGGTGGAATGTCGGGTTCAGCTCCCGCGACGTCTTCGTCCAGTGCGATTGCCGGTCACGGTGAAATGAATCTCAACCAGAAGCAAGACAGCAATAATAATGTTTTGATTATTTCCATCGCAGTTGCGGCGATTTTTATCACGGCGATTTTTAAAAGGTAACGTATGGCATTCGGTTCAAAAAGCAGCTCGAAATCTTATGCCTGGGACAACCGTTCCCTGGCGTCTGATACGGCGATTGCAGCGGGTGGAAACAGCGGGATTGTGACGCGCTATGAGTCCGGCGGACTTACATTTCATGCGGCCAAAAAAATCAACTGGCTTTCAATTGGAATTGCGGCGGCGATAGGGCTGGGGATTTGGAAATTCCCGCCGGCGCGCAAACTGTTAAAACGGATTTTTAAATAAATGTATAAATCATCTGCCAGCGCCAGTATTGACGCGCCGACTGC
This sequence comes from Kiritimatiellales bacterium, assembly GCA_041656295.1. Classification (NCBI taxonomy): domain Bacteria; kingdom Pseudomonadati; phylum Kiritimatiellota; class Kiritimatiellia; order Kiritimatiellales; species Kiritimatiellales bacterium. The sequence continues at coordinate 83,047 of JBBADV010000009.1, forward strand.
CGGCGAGATTCTTTCTATTGTCGGTTCTAATAATCAGATTATCAAAGAAGATAATATGATGATGACCGACAACGCGAAAGTGGTTGGCGGTGATAATCTTGAGCTTGCGATGGGGGCGACACTCTATCAGCTGGCGGAAAATTCGCAGGTCGGCGGAATGCGGATAGGTGATGGCTCCAGTTATTACGTCACCGATATGAGTGATAACACGCAGGGCCTGTTAAGTCAGGCCATGAACATGGTTTCGCTCAACGCTAATAATTATATGGCGTTTGCTGCCGGGCGCGATCCCAACGCCGCGCTGGCCGATCAATCCAATGAGATTTACGCCCGGACGGCCGGAGTATCGGCGGCATGGAGCGGCGCAAGTAAAGTATTTACCCCGGCCCGGATTGCAGCAGCTGCTGCAGCTGTTTTCGGGATTTGGTGGCTTTTGAAAGGGCAGGGGAAGAAATGATCAACATTAATCAGAAAAGCGGCAGGCTCACGCTAAAACCCTTGCAGACGATTGATGTGCCGTTTACCGGTTCATATATTGCCATTTTATCGAACACTTCACCGACAACGGACGTTGCGGTGCGTGCCGACACCGGCGCGACCGCGCAATGCAAAGCCGGTATCGGTTTTCCGACGGTACAGCTTTCACCGGATAGAACGACGCATATTCCGGCAGTGTTTAAAAACATTTCGTTTACCAATCCCTCAAGTGCGGAAACGATTACGATTGAGTATTTACTTTCGCTCGGCTCGGTAGACGATACCCGCACCGTTGTACAGGGCTGGATGCAGGTTGACCTTTCCGCGCCGAAACTTGTCACACCGGTGCCGCGCACCGTGCCGCAAAACAACCTGCTGATTTTAGAGGCCAACCAGTTTATCAAAGAGCGCATTATCACCAATATCGGCGATTATGATGTGTGGTACGGCGATGAAAACGTCAATGCCGCACAGATGCGCGGCTCACCGCTGCCGGTGGGTTCTTCCTGTGTCATTAACTGCTGGGGCGCAATCTGTTTTCAGGCTGCCGCCGGCGACGGCTTAATTTCCATGAACAATGTTTTAAAATTCACCTGATGAAATTCCGGTATGTCATTTTAATTTTTTCAGCACTGGCCGCCGGTGCGTTTGCGCAGTCCAGTGCGCCGGCGTCATTAGGCGCAAGACAGCCGCGCATTGTCATTCCGTACATAGAGCCGCCGGCCTATATCGGGCAGACGAATGTCATTACCACCAATACATCGATTTACACAGTCACCAATACGACCTACACGGAGACAGTGATTCAAATCCCGGTAGAGAGCGGCGGCGTTACCAATGAGTACAGCGTCATTGGCGGGATCACGCCGGTGAGTGAGATTGTCACACACACCAATACGGTGATTGTGACCAATTCCGTACCGCTGGAAAATCCCTATAAAAATCTGAAATACTGTGATTTTGTTTTAAAGGCGGTTGGACAGCGCTTGCAGGACGGTGAATATAATGCGAACGGGAATTTTACCCCGTTTCTTTACGTCTACGCATCGGCCTATCAAATTCATCAGCCGATGGAAGATACTGATGCAAAAGTTTTTTATTTAAACTCTTCACGCCAGGGTGTGGATCGTTTTCAGCGCGTGGAATATGTCCACAGTAACGGCCTTCAATCCGCATCCGGGAACTGCGCCGGCGCCATTGAAATTTATCCATCGATTAAAGGCAAGGGCGGGTGGATGAAGCAGGGCAATCCCAACATCAAATGGATCTGTTTTTTATCGAACGGAATTGATTTTTACCGCGACCCTGACAGCGGAAATCCAATGCCGTTTGACGTGGCGGTTGAGTGGGTAGACAAAATCCCCAAAGCAGGGGAATGGAATTAGCAGTGAAAGGAACAGGAATGAAGAAAAGGATTATTGGAATGCTGGTTGTGTTGAGCGGGTTTATCAGTTTTTCGCAGGACGCGCTGAACAGAGAAGAGTGGCAGGTGCGGGTTGCGTCGGCGGCGGAGTCCGGCGGTGCGGATGCTGTACTTTTGCTTTTAAATGAACCCAACGCACCGAAGTTTATGATTTATAGAAATGCGCTTAGAACTCTGCCGGAAAATCAGCGCGTCGCATCCGCGACAGAATGGATCCATGAGGACACAGACCGGTATTATTGTCTGATCGATCTTCTTAGTCCGGGTAAAGTCCGCAATGATATTTTACTGAAATATTATCAATCAAAAATCAATCTGCCGTTAAAATATATTTCACGTTTCAACGTCAATATTGCGACAGCGGATGAGTGTATCGCGTTTTATGATGCAGTTTTAAAAAACACGGCGTTGACGGATGAGACAAGAGAAGAGTTAGGAAAAATCAAAGGCGAACTGCTCAAACTGAAAGCGCAATAATGAAACGTCTTGCCGCTATATGTGCATTGATTGCGGCGGTTGCCGGCGGGCAGGGGGATACTGAAATCCTGCCCGGCATTGAACTTTCTGTGATGGAGTTAACCGTCCAGCGGCTGGAGTTCATGCGTGTGCTCTATCAGCAGATAGATGCGGTTGAAGTGGCTTTAAAAAAACTGACACCCGCGCAACTCCGGCACCTGGCAACGGCGTTAAACCGGACAGCCCTGTTTGAAGCGCATACGCTTTCGCGTCTGACGCGGCACCGTACATCACGGGAAAATTATCTCTATTACCGTATCGCTGAAATCCGCAACGTCGCTAAAACCGACCCGGACAAAGCCGAACAGATGATCAATGCCGTCGTGGAATATTTCCGGCAGTTTGGAGTTGAGCTTTGAAATCCATTGAAGAGATTGCACTGGAGAAATACGGCACGAAAGTGCTCGGCAATTTAACCGAAGCGCAGGTCATTACCGTACGCGACGCATACGCCGGTCAATTCGGCCTTTCATGGGACGAATACACAAAACTGACGCCCGAAGCGCGTAAACAGCTTGGACTGGTTGCGTCCGGGTACGACTTTAATGCCGGTGTAGATACTATGGCGCGTGTTCTGCGCTTAGAAAAACTGAAAAGCTATTTTAACGGCATGAACGGAGCAGGGCGCATCGTTCTGATTGCCGCTGCCGCCGGCGCCGTCTGGCTATTTTTGCCGCAACTCAAAGCCCTGCCGAAGCAGGTACGAAAGGCCGTCAGTTAATGAGTGACGAATCAAAAATTATTGATATTGGAGTACCGCAGTCCCTTCACTTATCAGGAGAAGAGTTAAGGGATGCAATTCTCAACGGCACAATTATATCACAAGCGCCGATATATTTTGATAATCCGGCGGAAAGTGGAACGAAGCCTTTTAAAAAATGGGCAATCATTGCGGCGGCAATTATCGGCGGATATTTAATTTTTAGGAAAAAATGAGCGTAGAAGCGATTTTATCACTGCTCGGCCTTCTTTTTACCGGTTTCGGCACTGTCGGCGTTTATCTGCTTTCCGGCATTCGCTCGGATATGCGCGACTTCTGGGCCGAGCACCGCCGGCTTGAGGAACGGGTCAACGAACACATCACCAACACCAAAATTCACAAGGAGTAAACCGTATGAAAAAAATACTATTGGCTGTCATTGATTCACTCTTTGCACGGCTCAAACCGGCGCACGTACGCGCAGCATTTTATTTCGCGATTGCCGCCGTGGAAAAACACGTCCGCAAAACAAAAAACGAAATCGACGACCAGCTGCTGCTGCCGCTCATGGCAAAAATGCGCGAAGCATTGGATGAATCCAAGGCGGAATAAATGCGTGAAACGCTGGTCACCATCATCGTGGCCGTCATTATCGGCATTGTCAGCCTGTTACTTGACCGGCGCGATAAACGGAAAAAAGAGCGTGAAACTTCCAAGGACCATACTGCCAGTCCTGACCGTGTTGCTGCTGCTCGGCAGCGGGTGCGGGATATTAAAAATCAAACCGACCGCGGTTTATAACCCGGCCGCCATCTATAGAAGTCCGCCCGAAGGCTTTTTCGCGGACGATTTGCAAGTGTACACCGGTGGCGGTCAATGGGAGCGCGTGGGTAAAATGTGGATTCCACCAAGCGTTGAACTGGTACGACCTGAATAAAAATTTACCGGTTTCCGGCGGCGCGGCAATGAAGTAAAAAAAGTCATAAAATCATGCGCGACCTCACCGGAAACCGGAATTTCCTGTTTAGATTCTGTATAAATTGAGGTGCTGTGGATAACTCTATACAAGCGGTCACTTATCCACAGGAAACCCACAAAACACTGTATATTGTGGCGGTTTCTAACTATAATTAGACATAAGATATAAACTGTACGTACAGAATACGTACTTGACACGTTTATCAGTTTTTGGATTACTCGCAGCCAAGATAAAAAGACGTAACAGATACGTAGAAAGTAGGTAGTTGAATATGGTAATAAAAGATAATACTGTTCTCCGTATGGGTAGAACTACCGATAAGACGACATACGGACAGGTTCAAATCCCGAAAACAGACTACGCTAAAATGCTCATGCACGCAAAACACACTGGACTAGGGAGTTTTTCGAAATGGGCGTACGCAGTTTTGATTCGTGAGATGAAAAAACCTGTTCATATCCCTTTGCCGTAATGGAAACTCTTACGTTTTCTTGTCGCGTGTTTTTTTTATCAACCCGTACGTACAATGTACCGATACAAACCTCTCACTTTAAGCCGCCTTATGACTGAAAAACATGAACTCAGAAACACGGGCAACCGTGCTGACCCTCAAAATCGGCCACAGCATAAGGCGGCTTCTTTTTTAACCAACCCGGAAAGGAGCAGGGCATGAATATACTTGTAGGATTGATTATTTTTTTCGCAAGCGTTGTTCCGCTTGTCAGTCTGATTCTGCTCCGTTGCGCTCTGCATGACGTTCTATCCGTTCTAGAAGTTCTTTATTCGCGCGCTTCAACTTTTTCCAGTCACGCAGAGCCAGGCTGCCAAGAACAAGCCCTGTAATCAATATAACGCAATTAACTATGATTAAAATTTTTAAAATGCCCATCGCCTTGCTCCCTTGTTTGTTTGTTTTGCATCCCTTCGAACATACAGGGGCGGGGCGGTGGGCATCAATCTCTAAACCCAACCCGGAAAGGAGCCTGGCATGATCACGCTCCTGCTCATTTTAAACACGCTGATGCTTGTGTTTTTAATTTCGCCGGTTCTGTTTTTTGTATTAACCGGCGTTACGGTTTTCCTGTTTTTGATTTTGCTGCTTCTGGCTCTTTACGAAATCGGATGTTCTGAATGAAAAATCTAAGAGATATAATTATCGCCGTTTTACTATTCGACTATTTCGGACGTGAAGTTTTGATGTTGGTCAAAAAACCTCAAATACTTAAATGCCTTCCGGCCGCCGTCATATCCATTTCCGCTATTGTGGGCGCATTGGTCTTATTCGTGCTTTTTCTCGTTAAATTATTGTTTTTCTAATCCAAAAACCGAAAGGAGCAGGGCATGAACATCCCTCTTACGTTAACACAGCAAGAATACGATTACCTCAGAGTGCTCTTGATTGAAGAAGAAGACAGGCTGGGGAAAATTGAGCCGATTAAAAATATTTGCGGTATTCACGGGCAGCTGGAAAAGCTTGCATTCAATTTAGATTTACAGAGCAAACTGAACGATCAGTGGTGTGAAAGCAGGATGAGGGCGTAATGTATTCGGCCCGGGTACTTCAAAACTGCGAGCGCTGGCTGCTTGAGCCGCGTGTGGTCATGAAGTGGCGCTGCCGCGGCGATCAGAAAGCGGACGGCACGGTTTACAGGGAATACACCGAATTTCACTGTGTTTTTTTGAACGGCATTAAGCTGTTCGAGCACACCGACCGGGCTGCGTGCGATCAGTTTGTCGCCGATTTTAAAGCCGGCCGGTCTTACTCCGAACCATTAACCCACGGGGCGGGAATATGAGCAGACGACGTTTCAGACGCGACGACCGGATTGAAGCTGTCGGCTATTCCGGCAGCTGGGAAACTGCCCGGTTTGGAAACTACGGCGGGCGCGGTGACGTGTGGATTGTTTTTGAAAATGCACACCGTCCGGCGCGCGTTCCGTTATCAAAAATCAGAAAGGCGGAAACATGCACGGCGTAAAACAAGACCGTTTAATCTGCGGCGAGCGGTGTCGCGTGTGGTCGGACAGAGGCGGAGTAATCAACACGGGCATATTTGTTAAATACCGGAACAGTTGCGCCGTTATCTCGGTTGACGGCGGCGGACTTATCAGTGTCGAAGGGCGGTTAGTCACAAGATGAATTTACGGGGACGGCGGCGGCAAACAACAGGTGAACAGGATAGGGCAATGCTGGAGAGCAACCTGAGCGGTTCACCGGCGAAAAGGCAAGCTGCCGCCGTCCCTTTTTCCTGCGCCGCGCTTTTTGTGCGCCGTGACAGCATTTATAAAACAATGCCGGGCATAGATTGCTACGATATTGAACGAGACGCCCGGCACTATGCCGGCCGGTTGCCGGTTATCGCTCATCCGCCCTGCCGGGCATGGGGAAGTCTGCGTCACGTTGCAAAGCCGCGTCCGGATGAAAAGGAGCTGGCAGTTTTTGCCGTTAAATCCGTCCGGCGGTGCGGCGGCGTTCTGGAACATCCGGCGCGGTCAACCCTTTGGATTCATTGCGGTTTGCCGCGTCCGGGCGATTGTCCTGACAGATTCGGCGGCTTCACCGTTGCGCTTGAACAATTCTGGTTTGGACACCGGGCGCAAAAACAAACGTGGATTTATATTTGCGGAATTTCGCCGGCGGATGTGCCGCCGATTCCGTTTAAGCCGGGCAAGGCGGAATATGTCATTTCCGTAGACGGCGCAAAGCGGCGGGCAGAACGCGGAATTGGGCATTTACCGCCGCGCAAACAGGTTTCGAAGGCAGAGCGCGAGCAGACACCGCTCGCTTTCGCGGTTTTTCTGGTCTCCATTGCTTGCCTTTCGCGCAAAGCGGGAAACTCCCGCCCGGAGGGCGGAACCGCATGATTGGCCGTTTGTCCAGCGGCGGCGCGTCCGCGCCGCGAAACGGGGGCATTCTGAATAACATGCCCCCTCCAAACCCCCAAAGCACTTATTGGGCGGGAATTGATCAATTAACGGTTATGTATCAGATTCATTGGGGGGAAGCGTGGGGAAGTCTCCGTAATTTGCTGGAAAAATATCAGACAGCGGCGATGGACCGGCAGGAGGGAATCGAGGCGCCGGAGTTTGGCGGGCGCGTTCGCTGCTGGGGCGGTTCGATTGCCAAGAAGAAATGCCGATTCGGTATCGAACGCGATGATTCAATTATTCTGATCTCTGATAATCATACCTACGCCGGCACATGGCCGAATGTAAAAGTCGAAATTTCCGGCGAGCGGTGTCTTGTGTATGAGGGCGGGGCAGATGCGGCGATGAAGTCCGCCGGGCATTTTCTGGAAACGCTCGGCGCACGGATTGATAAGGAGTCAGTCAGCCGTGTGGACTATTGCGCCGATTTTACAGATGTGAATATTAAGCGTTACGTCGTGGATTATATGAAACGCCGCTGGACGTGCCGGTCGAGGATTCATAAACCGATTTTAAACCCGGACGGCATATCGCTCTATTTCGGCACCGACCCGCTGATTTTGCGCATTTATGACAAGCTCGGCGAAATGAAAAGTTCTGCACTGCGCGGTGCGCCGGCGAAATATGAGCACATGATTCTAAAACGCTGGGGCGGGACAGAGCCGGAAAGTGCTATGCGCGTAGAATTTCAGTGTCGCCGCGGCTGGCTTGGGAAAAACGGCGTAAAAGATTATTGTTCGCTCGTTCAGCTCTCACCGGCAATTCTGGCGTATTTAACCGGCGTGTCCGATGAACGCTGGTTTCGCTTTCTGACTGAAAAACCTGATCATAAGCACCCGGAACGCAACGAAACGTCACCGCGCTGGCGAATGGTTCAGGACGCATTTTTAAATCAGTTTAACTGGACTGAAAACCTTGTTCAGATCGACCCGAACCGTGCGGACATTGAGGCTCTTTTGAAACAGGCTTTAGGAGTGTTGGAATGTGCGGCGAGCAACCGCGGTTACTTCATTCCTGAAAAATCATCTACGGCACCGGAAAAATACCGCTTCAAGGATTATAACCATTTTGAAAAATGGTTTTGCGTGATGCTGCGCAACGTGGCGGCGGATTCCGGGCGGTGGAACGTACCGAAACTCGGATATCAAGAAGGGGATGATCCCATTCTTGATGAACTGGAGTTCATTGAACAACGCATAAACCAAAGGAGCATAGAGTATGAATAGAGTTATATTGAAAGGCAATCTGACCCGCGACCCTGAAATCCGCCGCACACAGGACGGCACGGCCGTTTGTGAAATCGGCTTGGCAGTGAATGAGAAGTTTAAAAATAAAGCCGGCGAGGTGAAAGACAGGGTTTTATTTATCGACGTCAACTTTTGGGGCAAGCGTGCGGAGTGCATTGAACAGTATTTTGAAAAAGGTTCTCCGGTTATTGTTGAGGGAAAACTTCAACTCGACCAATGGGAAAATGACAAAGGAGAGAAGCGTTCAAAAATCACTGTACGCGGTGAAAACTTTGATTTTTGCGAACGGTCAAAGAATAAGCCGGCCCCGGATGATGGTGATATCCCGGCGCCGGTATCGGACGACGATATTCCATTTTAAACCGGAAATTTCCTCCCGGGATTAACCGGCAAGGGGGGTGGGGTAAAATAGACAGTCTAAATTACCCCGTAGGCAAAAAGGAAAAATTGTGCGGCGCGGTTCGATTCCCGCCGCCGGAAAGGATAAAGAATGAGTGATAAAATACTTGATTTAAACCAGTCACCGGAAACGGGGATGAAAGTGACGGCGGATTTTTTAAAAGAGTCTGCGCCGGAAATTCCGGCGGTACTGGAAAAACCTGATATTTCGGAAATTCCGCCGGTGGATTCCAAAGGAACCGTTTTTGATTCTGCTATTCACAAACTGGATCATAGCGGCGAACCTGTGACCGGCAGCAAAGGGCAGTTTCTTTTGAAGCCGGAAGCGAAGAAAAGCGTGTTTAAAAAAATAAGGGAACGTGCAACTGACTTCTGGAACGGAAAAGAGCGGGAAATACCGGCGGCGGAAAAATCTGATGTTCCGCTTTCCGACCATGAACTGCCGCCGGAATCAGCGGAATTTCAGCCGGAAAAACCGGAAATTTCCGGAAAAATCGGAAAAACCGGAATTTCCGCCAGTGCCGAAAATTCCGCCGAACTCTTTTTTCTGGGCGGCTCGGTAATTCTCGGCGTGGAATTTCTGAATCAGCGCCGGAATTTTCATCCGCAAGTGGCAGAACTCATTACCGACTACGAACGCCGTACCGGTAAAGAGATTGATCTTCCGCCGGGCGTTGCTTTATCGCTGGGGCTCGGACGGATTGCCTATGAAATCGCCCAGCGTGAACCGGCGTGCAAAGCGCGTTTTGACGCCGGCGCGAAAGTGATTCGTAATAATGCCATGAAGTATGTGGGCAGAAAACTGCCGTTTTTTAAAAACCGTGAACATTCCAGTGAAGAGAGCGGGGGCGGCAATGATTAAGTTTCGCGGTCATACGCTGGTCATTGGCGCGACCGGCACCGGCAAGGGCGTTTTAACCGCTTCACAGGCGCGTCAATGGATGGCGGCGGGAATGAAAGTTTATCTGCTGTGTAATAAACAATCAGAGTATGATGATTTTCCGGCCGATTTTAAAACGATGTATCAGGAACGGTTTATTGAAAAAGTGAAAGAACTGAAAGCGCCGGAAAAAGGTTTCGTCAATACGATGTGCGTCATTGATGAAGCGTGGGACTGGGGTTGGAAAGGCAGGGGCGGGCTGCAATTCATTCCGAACGCTTCACGGGCGCACGGCGTGGAAATGTGGGTGCAAAGTCAATTCCCGACTCAAATGGCGCCGACGGTGCGCGCGAACTGCCAGAATGTTTTTTGCTTTTTGCTGCAGGAACCGTCGGCGGTGGAGTGGGCCGGCCGAAGCTACGGCCCTGAATTTAAATATGTCGCCGATTTGAAGCCCGGACAGTATATCGGCAAGCGCGGTTTAAATCCGCCGTTCACCGGCTGGGCGTGGCATACCGATGCAAACGGAAATTTTAAAAGCGTTTAAAATGGCGAAACGTGAACATTGCGGAATATATCAAATGCGGTTTGAGCGGCTGTGGGCGGCGTTGGCAATGTGTGACGCAAAAAAGGCCGGTGAAATGTCGCCGACGCTGGTTGCCGGAATTATCGGGTGTTCAGTTCGCCATGCTCAAAGATTGATTCGACGGAAAATCCGTTATATTGTATCAAAAAAATGGAGGTGATTATGACAACCACAGTACAGATTAGTGAAAACTTAATAAAACAAGCCAAAAAACAAACCGGCAATAAAACAGAAAAAGGTGCAGTTGAAAAGGCGATTACTCAGTATCTGAAATATGAAAAAATCCGGCAGGAATTTACATCATTAAAACATTCGGTGGATATGAAATGAGTAAAGCACTGGTTGACACGGATTTTTTGTCTGAATATTTTGGACGAAGCCATAACCTTTATTCAAAAAAGGCACTTGAGTATTTGGATTTTTTATTTGGAACAGAATCTGTTGCGGTGTGTGGACATGTATATCAGGAAATTTTATATGGTATACGAGCCGGACATGTTGGAAGATTTTTGAAAATTAGAAACAAACTTTCACCGTACGTCATTATTCCAACTCGTAAAGAGTATGATCTGGCGATAGAAATATCTAGAAAACTCACAACAAGCGGTATCCAGATGTCAATCGCTGATATTATGAACTGTTCAATATCTATATCAAAAGGCTGGACAATTTTGGCCGTAGACAAAGATTATGAAAATGCAGAAAAAGTTGAAAAACGAATCATTTTAAATCTTTTTAAATAAATGTCGTAGAGAAATTCAAGAAAATTAGTTCTCAACCCACTGTAAACAGTGGGTTTTTTTGTTTTTCGGTATAGAAAATTCACCATAAATGACGAACCGCATTTTTCCGTGTCATACTTGTTCTAGAAATCTTCAAGGCTTCCGGCGCACGGTGCGACCGGTGCCGGAAACAAGGAGAAGGAAGGAACAGGATGAAGAAGATAGTCAGTCAGAAAGCCCTGAAAACGATCGGGCTTGTCATTGTGGGCATTTTTGCCGCGAACGAACTCAGGCCGCTGTATCAGAAAGCGCGCAATGTGGTCATTAAGCCGAAAGGGGATGCATAATGATCCGTAAACCTGTAAAAATCGGCAGTATTCACGCCGACGACGGCGCGGTGAAGGATTTAGCGATTCCCACCGGTCACCGTGGAACCTATTGCAGTTTCTATTTTATGCCGTATGACGCCGATACACCGGTATCGGATACAGCCGTTGTGCTGGATGCGGTGGAAAAGCTGACGCTGGAAGCGACCAGTCATACCGAAGGCGGTTTTCAGATTTTAAACGACGTGACGCCGGAGTTTTTGTATTTCCGCGAGCAGTACTATGCACAGCAGCGCGGCATAACGAATACCGGTTCAATCATCACGTATGACCCGTCTGCCGCACAGCGCGGCGGTGAAGCGGCGGCGAATATCCGCAATATCGGCACCGCCGATTTATCGGACATGAATCTGCGCATGACGTTTAAGAGCACGGTGGCTGATCTGACCCGTATTGATGTCTATGCGGACATTGATTACAACCTGAAAGCCAAAATCGGCGTTCACAACCGCATTGCGCATGTGACCGCGCCGGTACCGGCCGCCGGCGGCGTGGTGGAAATCACCAACCTGCCGTGTGTCGACGGGCGTTATGCCTATGAAACAATGATCATTCAGGAACCGTCCAAACTGACCGCTGATAGGACATCACTGGTCGTGAACGGCTCTGACTGGCAGTTCCGCGACATTCCGCGCAAACTCTTTGAGCGCATGCAGGTTGAAGCCTGCCGCAAACCGCAGTCCGGTTTTGCAGTCTATGACTTTGCGAAAGAAGACAGTCCGCTGTACTTCCTGCCGGGCGGGATGGCTGAACTCAAACTGATTCCGGAATTTACCGCCGCAGGCGGCGCGACCGCCGGCAGTGCCAAAATCTGGTTTGAACTGCTGCGGGTGGCGTAATGAGCTTGTTGTCCGACTTTTGGAGCGGAGCGAGCGGATTTGTAGGCGGCTTGCTGGACAGTGACGCCGGCAAGTCCGCGCTTCAAATCGCCGAACAGGCCGCCCTGAACGAGATCAATAAGCAGTCGAAAACCGACACGAAAGAGACACCGGCGCCGGTGGTGAATATTACAACGACCGGCGGTGAGTTTCCTAAGTGGGTGATTCCGGCGGCGATTGGCGGCGTTGGATTATTAGCGCTGATTTTATTTATCCCTAAAAAAAGGAGATAGGTATGGCCATTCCAGCCGCTGCTGTCTCTGCCTTTATGGGTGGAATGTCGGGTTCAGCTCCCGCGACGTCTTCGTCCAGTGCGATTGCCGGTCACGGTGAAATGAATTTCAACCGGAAACAGAACAATACGGTTTTAATTATTTCGATTGCCGTAGCCGCCGTTTTTATTGTGGCGATTTTTAAAAGGTAACGTATATGGCCTTCGGTTCAAAAAGCAGCTCGAAATCTTATGCCTGGGACAACCGTTCCATGGCGTCTGATACGGCGATTGCAGCGGGCGGGAACAGCGGGATTGTGACGCGCTATGAGTCCGGCGGACTTACATTTAATGCGGCCAAAAAAACCAACTGGCTTTCGGTTGGAATAGCGGCGGCGATCGGGCTGGGGATTTGGAAATTTCCGCCGACGCGCAAACTGTTAAAACGGATTTTAAAATAATGGCATCCATTGGTCAGAAATCGACGACGACATCGAGTATAAACGCTCCATCCGCCAGCGAAATTATTTCAATCGCCGGTGCCGGAAATCAGATTATCAAAGAAGATAATATGATGATGACCGACAACGCGAAAGTTGTCACCGGCAACAATTATGAACTGGGTTTAGGTTCGACCCTCACCGATTACGGCGGAATTGGCGGCGATCTGGTGAGCGGCACGAAAGCGGGCGGTGATATTATTGACGGGATCAAACTTGAGTCCGGTTCAAGTTTTTACGTCACGGATATGAGCGACAATACACAAGGCCTGTTAAGTCAGGCCATGAACATGGTTTCGCTCAACGCTAATAATTATATGGCGTTTGCCGCCGGGCGCGATCCCAACGCCGCGCTGGCCGATCAATCTAATGAGATTTACGCCCGGACGGCCGGAGTATCGGCGGCATGGAGCGGCGTGAGCAAAGTATTTACACCGGCCCGGATTGCAGCAGCTGCTGCTGCTGTTTTCGGGATTTGGTGGCTTTTGAAAGGGCGTGGCAAATGATCAGCATTAATCAGAAAAGCGGCAGGCTCACGCTCAAACCTTTGCAGACAGTCGACATACCGTTTACCGGTTCATACATTGCCATTTTATCGAACACCTCACCGTCAACCGACGTTGCGGTGCGTGCCGACACCGGCGCGACCGCGCAATGCAAAGCCGGTATCGGTTTTCCGACGGTTCAACTTTCACCGGATAGAACGACGCATATCCCGGCGGTGTTTAAAGTCATTTCGTTTACGAATCCATCGAGTACGGAAACGATTACGATCGAATATCTTTTATCGCTCGGCTCAGTAGACGATACCCGCACCGTTGTACAGGGCTGGATGCAGGTTGACCTTTCCGCGCCGAAAATTATGACGCCGCCGACGCGCACCGTGCCGCAAAACAACCTGCTGATCCTTGAAGCGAATCAATTTATTAAAGAGCGCATTATCACCAATATCGGCGATTACGACGTGTGGTACGGAGATGAAAACGTCAATGCCGCACAGATGCGCGGCTCACCGCTGCCGGTCGGTTCTTCCTGTGTCATTAACTGCTGGGGCGCTATCTGTTTTCAGGCGGCCGACGGCGACGGCTTAATTTCAATGAACAATGTTTTAAAATTCACCTGATGAAATTCCGGTATGTCATTTTAATTTTTTCAGCACTGGCCGCCGGGGCAGGGGCGCAGTCCAGTGCGCCGGCCTCATTAGGCGCAAGACAGCCGCGCATTGTCATTCCGTACATAGAGCCGCCGGCCTGTATCGGGCAGACGAATGTCATTACCACCAATACATCGATTTACACAGTCACCAATACGACTTACACGGAAACAGTAATTCAAATCCCGGTAGAGAGCGGCGGCGTTACCAATGAGTACAGCGTCATCGGCGCGATCACGCCGGTGAGTGAGATTGTCACACATACCAATACGGTGTTTGTGACCAATTCCGTGCCGCTGGAAAATCCCTATAAAAATCTGAAATACTGTGATTTTGTGTTAAAGGCGGTCAGTCAGAGTTCCGGCCTGTATAACGTTAACGGGCACGCTGTTCTTTATGTTTATGTATCCGCCGGCACGATTTCCTCACCTGTGGAAGATTTAGACGCTGCCGTGTTTTATCAGGACAGTTCGAAGCCCTGGCCGGGCAATACGCAGCGCAATTTATTATACCGTGAAGCCGTTACAAATATCACCACGAATGCAAGCTGGCTTGTGCATACGGATTGGAACGGTATTATTTCAACTTCACGTTGTCCCGACACAGTTGTTTTTACGAATTACACGGATATTCTTTCCGGCGGGGACTTGCCGGATGCCGGACATTTTTACGCCGGGAATGCGTCATTGATTGAATTTCATTCGATAGTTCACCCCTCGTATGTATCGAACGGAATTCCGCTTTATAAATCATGGACATATTTCGGGAAATATTATTATTACGAAAATCTGACAGGGCAGGCATGGGAGCTTGGTATTTCAATCGACAATATCAGGTATCCGCTTCAATCATTCGCGAATTTTAAAAATGAATATCTATTGCCGATTCCGGCAATGGAAACCGTGACGAATACGGTTACTGTCACAAATATAATTCTTGGCGGCTCTATCCAGGAGGCGTCAAACAATTCCGCCGGCGCCATTGAAGTTTATCCTTCGATTAAAGGCAAGGGCGGGTGGATGAAGCAGGGCAATCCAAATATCAAATGGATGTGTCTGCTTTCCAACGGCATCGACTTTTACCGGGATCCCGTCAGCGGTGAACCGGTATTTTTTGATGTCCGGGTTGAATGGGTAGATAAAATCCCTAAAGCAGGGGAATGGTAACAACAGGAGAAAAAAGAATGAAGAAAATGATAGTATTAGTGTTGGCGGCGCTGGTGGCAGCGGCCGGGTTTTCAGATGAGTTCGCCGCGCGTTTAGAGGCGGCCAAAAATACCGGCGATCAGCAGGCTGTGCTGGCACTGGCGGATGAGTTTCCGGAAAAAGTTTTACCGGTGTACAGAACGGCAACCGTGATGCTGCCGGCAAATGAACGGATTGCGTTTGCTGAATCAATTGAGGATTCGTCACTGCGCCTTCCGTGTTTAATTGTCGCTCATCGCAAAGGCAAAGCGTGCAATGATCTGTTACGGGAATTTTATTCGAGCCAGCGCGGCGGCATTCTCTCGCTCCACAGATTCGACCCCGCGTCTGAAACCATTGACGGGTGTATTTCGTTCTATGAACTGGTTTTAAAAAATGTGGAGTTGAAGGAACACACGCAGACAGCCCTTTCCAAAATCAAAGGCGAACTGCTCAAACTGAAAGCGCAATAATGAAGCGTCTCGCCGCTATATGTGCATTGATTGCGGCGGTTGCCGGCGGGCAGGGGGGTACTGAAATCCTGCCCGGCATTGAACTTTCTGTGATGGAGTTAACCGTCCAGCGGCTGGAGTTCATGCGAGTGCTGTATCAGCAGATAGATGCGGTTGAAGTGGCTTTGAAAAAACTGACACCCGCGCAACTCTGCCACCTGGCAACGGCGTTAAACCGGAACGCATTTTTTGAGGCGTATAAACTGCACCGGTTGACGCGGCATCGCACCGCGCCGGAAAATTATTTATTTCGTCAAATTCAACTTATTCGCGAAACCGCAAAAACCGACCCGGACAAAGCCGAAGAGATGATCAATGCCGTCGTGGAATATTTCCGGCGGTTTGGAGTTGAGCTGTGAGATCCATTGAAGAGATTGCACTTGAGAAATACGGCACGAAAGTGCTCGGCAATTTAACCGAAGCGCAGGTCATTACCGTGCGCGACGCCTATGCTGCACAATTCGGCCTCTCATGGGACGAATACTCAAAACTGACGCCCGAAGCGCGTAAACAGCTGGGACTGGTTGCGTCCGGGTATGACTTTAACGCCGGTGTCGATACCATGGCGCGTGTTCTGCGCTGGGAAAAACTGAAAAGCTGGTTTAACGGTATGAACGGAGCAGGGCGCATCATTCTGATTGCCGCTGCCGCCGGCGCCGTCTGGCTCTTTTTGCCGCGACTCAAAGCCCTGCCGAAGCAAGTGAGAAAGGCAGTCAGTTAATGAGCGTGGAAGCGATTTTATCACTGTTCGGCCTTCTTTTTACCGGTTTCGGCACTATCGGCGTTTATCTGCTTTCCGGCATTCGCTCGGATATGCGCGACTTCTGGACCACGCACCGCCGGCTTGAGGAACGGGTCAACGAACACATCACCAATACCAAAATTCACAAGGAGTAAACCGTATGAAAAAAATACTGCTGACTGTCATTGATTCACTCTTTGCGCGGCTCAAACCGGCACACGTGCGCTCGGCGTTTTATTTCGCCATTGCCGCCGTGGAAAAACACGTCCGCAAAACAAAAAACGAAATCGACGACCAGCTGCTGCTGCCGCTCATGGCTAAAATGCGCGAAGCACTCGACGAATCCAAGGCGGAATAATGGACTGGTTTGCCGGAGTCCTGGTTGCGACGGTGATCGGCATCGCCGGGCTGCTGCTTGACCGGCGCGATAAACGGAAAGCGGACAATGCAAAAATCAAAGAACATCCTGATAATCCTGACGGCGTTGCTGCTGCTCAGCGGCGGGTGCAGGACTTAAAAAAGCAAATCGATAGCGGTTTATAATCCGCGTGCCGTTTACCGGGCACCGCCCGAAGGCGCCTGGCTGGATAACGCCATGGTCTATATCGGCAAAGATGTATGGCTGGAAACCGGCAGAATATGGATCCCGCCGCGGACTGAAATTGTTCGTCCGGACGATTAAAAATTTACCGGTTTCCGGCGGCGCGGCAATGAAGTAAAAAAAGTCATAAAATCATGCGCGACCTCACCGGAAACCCTATTTTCCTGTTTAGATTCTGTATAAATTGAGGTGCTGTGGATAACTCTATACAAGCGGTCACTTATCCACAGGAAACCCACAAAACACTGTATATTGTGGCGGTTCCCGGCTATAATTAGACATAAGATATATTATGCGACGTTAAATTTAGATAAAGATAAATTTTGACCAATTGTTATAAGAAACGATAGGATATATGCAACCAGCATTATTAGATGTTTAGTCCCACAGTGTGGTGGAACGGATCAAACTTAAAGCGATCCGGAGCAGAAGTCCGGATTTTACAGATATATTCGTATGGCGTAAGACCATAATGCTTTGAGCCGTTTGGCGAAATTATAGGCCATCAAAAAGGTCTGTATGTGTTCTTTCAGCTGATCATGGGCTCCATAGTGATAACGCTTCACCGTCGCCCCTTTCAACGTCCGGTTCATCCGCTCAACCTGTCCGTTTGTCCAGGGATGGTTGGGTTGGGTCAGCCGGTGATCTACATTGTTTCGGGCGCAAGCCGGTTCAAAGGCATGTGCGCGAAAAAGACTCCCGCAATCCATTGCCTGCTTGATACGTCGGTTACCCGGCGAGGTAAACCGGGTTCCGTTATCCGTTAATACGGTGTGGATAGTATAAGGAACGGCCCGGATGAGCTCTTGAAGAAAGTCGGCGGCAATTCGCCGGGCTGCCTTTTCGTGAAGCTGAACAACAGTAAATTTTGACGTGCGGTCAATGGCAGCAAACATATATAACCTGCCTTCTTCCGTGCGGACCTCAGCGATGTCGATATGGAAAAACCCGATCGGACAGGTTTTGAATTTCCGTTTGCTCTGAGGATCTTTGGTATCCGGCAGCCGGCTAATCCCATGGCGTTGGTAGCAACGATGCAGAGAGGAGCGTGTTAAATGAGGTATGGCGGTCTGCAGGCTGTAAAGACAATCATCGAGAGGAAGCAGCGTGTGTTGCCGAAAAGCGACGCAAGCGGCTTCTTCCTCTTGCTCAGCACCGTTGACCGAGGATGCCCGGGCCCCATCGGGGCATCCTGTACTGTGTTGTGCGCTGTCGCCACTTCGCTACGGTTTTCGGGTTAATACCGTGCCGGCGCGCCAGAACATTCAGGCTCTCTTGACGATGTTGTATCGTTCGACGCACCGCCTCAGTCGTACGGGCGCATCCGTGTACTATCTGTCCCATAATTCAGCCCTCCGGAGCTCGTTATACATCACTCCAGCACACTGTGGGACTAAACATCTAGTGGTCGGTTTCAGCAAATCCGGCACGATCTAACGGCCAGCAAACAAAGAACGCCGGACCCATGACTTGACGCCGGTTTACAGCGCCGAAATATCGTCCGTCTAAACTGTTGTCAGTGTTGTCGCCAAAAAATAAATATTCATCGCTCTTCAGCATAATCGAATCCTCTGGACGCAATAACGGTGGCCGTTGCGGCGCTGACATCGCCAGTTGATATCCGTTATAATTCGGCGCATTGAAAATTTTTTCAAATTTAGGATCGTTCAGTTTTTCACCGTTCACATAAAGATATTTCGGAAGAATATTGAGTGTTTCTCCCGGCATGCCGACAAGGCGCTTAATGTAATAGGCGTCTTTGCGAACCTGGGGATATGTCAGTTCACGCGTGTCAAACACAGCAATGTCCCCTCGCCTCGGCCGTATAAAATTATATTTCATGCGATTGACGAGAATATAATCGCCGCTTTTCATGACTTTACTCGCGATGACATCGCCAGCGCGAAAAACTTTTCCAATGCGCGCCTGCTCATTCACCATTTCCATCATGCTATTAGGAATTTTGTGTTTTATACCGCCGATATAAATGAAGGTGTTATTGCCGGATGTATCGCTGGTTTGTCCATAATAACGGTAATTTCCGTACATATCCTGCTCAAGCTGAATCCGTCCGTATGCCTTGACGGTCACTGTTTTTACGCGTTCACCGAACAGCACAAAGTTAGCAATGCGCACGACAGGATTGGATGCTTTGATTGTCGGTTCATTTTTTAATGTGATTCCGTAAAGCGTCGGCTGCATGGAGCCGGTCGGAATTTTAAACGGTTGAAAAAAGTAGGCGCGAATTCCCATCGCGGCGGCAATGGCAACGAAAAGCACTTCAACGTTCTCGCGGATTTTTTTATGTTTTTTCGACGGTATTATTTTGCCGCATGCGACTACAATGGCATCGCCGGCAGCACTCATTTTGCTGATATCCCCTTCCCTGCGTGCTTTTTTCCCTGTAGTTTCAAGAATTTTCAGTGCCGCAATTTTTTCCGGCGCGAGACTATCTTCGTGCATGTTGCGCTGATGCCGGCAGTAATGCAGGATTTCTTTCAATGCTTTACGCGCTTTGCGGACTTTAAAAAAATTCATCGGACTCATTCCTGTTTTGTTTTTAGTACGGCAATAAACGCTTCCTGCGGGATGCTGACTTTACCAATACTCTTCAGTTTTTTCTTGCCCTCTTTCTGCCGTTCGAGCAGTTTGCGTTTGCGTGAAATATCGCCGCCGTAACATTTAGCCGTCACATCTTTGCGGTACGCTTTAATCGTTTCGCGTGCGATAATTTTTCCACCGAGCGCCGCCTGGATCGCCACCGGAAACGCCTGACGCGGAATGACATCTTTCAACGATTCACACATTTGCCGTCCGCGCGAAATTGCCTTTGAGCGATGTACGATACTTGAAAATGCATCAACCGGTTCGCTGTGAATCATGATGTCCATTTTGACAAGATCGGACATCCGGTAATCGGAATATTCATAGTCCATCGATGCATAACCGCGGCTGATGCTTTTCAGCCGGTCATAAAAATCAACCAAAACTTCATTCAGCGGCAGATCACATGTCAGCATCACGCGTTGTGAATCGATTGAGTCGGTATGTGTGATGTCGCCGCGTTTTTCCATCACAAGCTGCATCATATCGCCCATGCAGGATGTCGGCGTAATAATGGTTGCTTTAATGAACGGCTCTTCCATGTTTTCAATCAACGCCGGATCCGGCAACAGTGTCGGATTATCAATTTCCAGCAACTCGCTATCTTTCAAAAGAATGCGGTAGATGACATTCGGATATGACGCAATGATGTCTAAATCAAATTCGCGCCGCAAACGTTCCTGCACAATTTCCATGTGAAGCAGTCCGAGAAAACCGCACCGGAATCCGAATCCGAGCGCGACAGATGACTCCGCCTGATAGGTCAACGCCGCATCATTCAACCGCAGTTTATCCAAACTCTTACCGAGCTTTTCATAATCGCTGGTTTCGATTGGATAAATTCCGGCGAAGACCATCGGATGAATCTCCTTGAAACCCGGCAGTGCTTTATCTGCCGGATATTTCGCTGATGTCATGGTATCGCCGATTTGAATTTCCGCGGAATCCTTAATATTGGCAATCACATAACCAACGCTGCCCTCGACCAGTTCTTTACGAATTTCCGGATCGGGCGTGAATACGCCGACTTCTTTAATTTCGTACTCCTGCCCTGTTCCCATCATATGGACTTTTTCACCGGGCTTCAGGCTTCCGCTGAACAGACGCAGGTAAACGACTACGCCACGAAATGCATCATACTTTGAATCGAATACCAGACCGCGCGTTGAATGATCCGCCGGTGGCTTTGGCGCCGGAATTCGGGCAACAATTGCCTCTAAAACGTTTTCAATCCCCTCGCCGGTTTTGGCGCTGACAGCAATGCACTCGCTCACATCAATCGCCAACAGATCCTCAATCTGCTGTGCAACCTCTTTCGGCCGTGCATTCGGCAGCTCGATCTTATTTAGCACCGGCACGATTGTCAGATGCTGATCCGCGGCCAGAAATGCGTTTGACACCGTCTGCGCTTCAACGCCCTGTGCCGCATCGACAACAAGAATTGCACCTTCACACGCCTGCAGACTGCGTGACACTTCATATGAAAAGTCAACATGTCCGGGTGTGTCGATTAGATTAAACAGATAGGTTTTCCCGTCTTGCGCTTTATACGGCATCGACACCGGATGCGCTTTAATGGTGATCCCGCGCTCGCGCTCCAGATCCATTGCATCAAGCACCTGCTCTTTCATTTTACGCTCCTCAATTGCACCGGTGAGTTGCAGGATGCGGTCGGCCAGTGTCGATTTGCCATGGTCGATGTGAGCGATAATCGAAAAATTACGAATATGTGAAAGATTAGCCATAATGTATTTTAGATCGCGGAACAATAGACGTTCTCTGCATTCGTGCGCATTTGTAAAATGGCCGCTTTCATATCCGGCGCTTTAAACAGCGATGTCCCTGCCACAAACAGATTAGCACCGTGTGCCGCTGCCGGCTTAACAGTGTTAAGATCAATACCGCCGTCAATCGAAATCAGAATTTCAGGAAAACGCCGGCGGACATCCGCAACTTTATTTTCCACCGCTGCGATATAACTCTGCCCGCCGAATCCGGGATGGACCGACATTACCAGCACCTCATCCACTAATCCTTTTTCAAGAAATGGCAGTACTGCATCAACCTGTGTGTCCGGGCTCAGAGTGAGTCCACTTTTGCATCCGAGATCGCGGATTTTTTTCAGTGTTGTTTCAGCATCGCATTCTGCTTCGATATGAATCATCAACGAGTCTGCACCGGCTTTAATAAACGCATCTACATAATTCTGCGGGCGAAGCAGCATCAAATGGACATCCAGCGGCAGATCCGTTACACGGTCAGCCATTTCAACTATCGCAGGCCCCATGCTGATATTCGGTACAAAAACGCCATCCATTACATCAACATGAATCTGATCGGCACCGCATGTTTCACACATCCGCACGGCAGCTTCAAGGTTGCCTATATCCGCAGCCAGAATCGACGGCATAATTTCAATTTTTGACATGATGTTTTTCTTAATTAAAATAAAAAATAAATCTAACGAATAGTACCTGAAAATGCAAGAAACACACGCGATAAATCAAATAAAAATTCAATTGAAGAATATATTAAATGTTTTATAAGATACTTATATAAATCGGGGAGAGATTAACCAACTCCCTGTAATAGGAGGTTCCATGAAAAAAATCGTAATGATTGCTGCTGTTAGTGCTCTGCTTTTTTCCCTCACGGGTTGCGGCTCCCTGCGGACACCAGCCAGTGGTAGAAACCACGGACTCACATACTATAATACTTTCTTCGGCATTTCCATTGAAAGCCTGGTGTATGGTGACGGTCTGGTTGTTAATGCAATGGACAATAAATAATTCAGTTGTTCAGTTATCACAGAAAAGCCGCTTTCATTCGAAAGCGGCTTTTTTTTATCTCGCTCTCTTTAAAAACGATTGACCGGAAAATCCAGCCTCCACATAGCATTCGATGATTTTAATTTTTATTGCGACCGTGATTCGAATCGAAGATCCGTAATGAATTTATAAATTGTACATTGCTGTAGAACCACTGATTCAACACGTTTTTTACATTGTCGCAGCCATGGCTACACTCTAATAATCAACTCTCCACAAAAAGAGTCCGAGCGCTTTGACGGTAGGGATTTCGTTGGTACGTTTTCCGGCGGTGAGAAACCGTTCGGCATCGTTGGGTTGCAATTCACCGATTCCAACGCGCAATAAAAATCCCACGATGCTGCGTACCATTTTATACAGAAATCCTGCGCCGGTTACGCGAATCATTAAATCACCTTCCCGTGTCCGCCGGATTTCAATTTCGCGAACCGTTTTCACAGTGCCTTCAATTTCACGGCGCGGATTAGCTGTGAATGCGGCAAAGTCGTGTTTGCCTATGAGCTGCTGCGCCGCTGTTCGCATGGCGCCGATATTTAATTTTCGACGCTCGTGTAAACGGTAAAGCCGCAACTTCGGCGGCACAGCCTGTCCGTTCCAGATGAAATAACGGTACTCTTTGCTGGCAGCATCGTAGCGCGCATTAAAATCCGGCGAAACGCGCTCCATTTCCATAATCCGGATATCCGGCGGAAGCTGCGCATTCAGTCCGTTCATAAAACGTCCGGTGTCCACCGGCTTGTTCAGATCAAAATGTACAACCTGTCCTTTTGCATGTACACCGGCGTCGGTGCGGCCGGAATGATGAATACGGAGACGTTTACCGGTCAGCTGTCCAATCGCGCGTTCGACTTCGCCCTGAATCGTGGTTTTTCCAGGCTGAACCTGCCAGCCGGAATAATTCGTGCCGTCGTAAGCCACCGTAATTTTGTATCGTTTGTTCATTTTGTTGTTCAATTTAACCGCGGATAGCACGGATGTAAACGGATATATAATTTCAGTGTAATCTGTGTTTTCCGTGGTATCCTCAACGGATGTTTCAATATCAACAGAGAAATCAATACTTCGCTCAGATTGCCGCCGGATTTGAAGAGATCACTGAAGCGGAATTGAGAGAACTCGGCGCAAAAGACGTTAAACCGGCGTTTCGAGGAATTCATTTTGAAGCGTCAGCAGAAAATTTATACCGCATCATTTATACCTCGCGACTCATCGTTCGCGTATTGGCACCGCTGGTTACATTTGACTGCCACAGCGATCGGTATCTGTACCAAACCGCATTGAAAATTGAATGGAATAAATTCATCTCACCGCGCAATACATTCGCCGTAAACGCATCAACCTCTAATACACCGGCACTCAACCATTCGCAATACGCTGCGCTGAAAGTAAAAGACGCCGTCTGTGATTATTTCCGGCAGAAAACCGGTGAGCGTCCGTCGGTTGATGTACAATCGCCGGATCTGGGCATTCATCTTTTTGTTCGCAATAACCGTGCCACGCTGAGCATTGAACTTTCCGGCGGCTCGCTGCATAAGCGCGGCTATCGTACCAGAAGCGTTGAAGCGCCGATGCAGGAAACTCTGGCTGCTGCCATCATCCGGCTTTCCGGCTGGGACGGCGAACGCCCGCTGATTGATCCAATGTGCGGCGCCGGAACACTGCTGTGTGAAGCCGCGATGCATCATTGCAGAATCCCGTCGGGATATCTGCGCCGAAAATTCGGCTTTGAACTGCTGCCGGATTTTCAAGCGGACGTCTGGAAAAAAATAAAAACCGGCGCCGGTAAACAACTGCGCCCCCTGCCCGCCGGAAAAATTGCCGGCAGCGATATGAACCGCACCGCCGTAAGCGCAACCAAAACGAATCTGAATAATATTCCGGGCTGCGCCGGAAATTATCGCGTTGAAGAAAAACGCTTTCAGGACATTCCAAAAATTGAGAACTCGATCATTGTTGTCAATCCACCCTACGGTGTGCGGCTGGGCGATCGCGAGTCCGCCGAAATGTTAATGAAAGAGTTCGGTGACTTCCTCAAACAGCGCTGTACCGGATGCACCGCGTATATTTATGCCGGCGACCGGCAGCTTTTGAAAAAAGTCGGACTTAAACCCGAATGGAAAAAAGAACTCAATAACGGCGGACTCGCCGGCATTCTCGGTAAATTCGACTTATATTAAAACCATAAAAACTCTGAACACTGAATTGTGAACCCCAACAGGTTTAAATATGAAAAAAGTTTCTGACGTTGACTGGAACCGATGGAATCCGAAAGAAAAAGCGACGCTGATGTTTATTATTCAGCGTGAACAAATACTGCTGATTCATAAAAAACGCGGCTTCGGCGCCGGATATTATAATGCACCCGGCGGACGCATTGAGGCCGGTGAAACACCGCTTGAATGTGCGATCCGCGAAACGCAGGAAGAACTTTGCATCACGCCGCATCATCCAGTGCACGCCGGAACCCTGATGTTTCAATTTACCAGCGGACACTCCATTCACGGCGAAGTGTTCCGTGCCGAAGAATTTTCCGGTACGCCGACTGAAACCGACGAAGCCGTTCCTGTGTGGTTTGCGGTGAATGACCTGCCGTGGCACAACATGTGGGCCGACGATCCGGTCTGGTATCCATATCTCCTCGCCGGACAATTTTTCACCGGTCGATTTATTTTTGAAAATAAAACCATGCTCGACAGTGAATTAATTCTGGATGTATAACACTTTTAGAGAAAAACTCCGGTACAAGCACCATCAACATAAAGATGATAGCAGCATGAAAAAAGAGATACTTCTCACTGAAACCGCGCCGGCGCCGATCGGCCCCTACTCACAAGCCGTACGCGCCGGAAATTTAATTTTCTGCTCCGGACAGATTCCGGTGAATCCGGCAGACAATACTATTCCCGACGGCATTGAAGCACAAACCAAACAGGTACTGGCGAATCTGAATGCTGTTCTTATGGCTGCCGGTGAAAATTTTTCCAGCGTTGTAAAAACCACTGTCTTTCTTACAGATATGAATGACTTTCCGGCAATGAACAAAATCTATGCCGAATACTTCAACAAACATCATTCACCGGCGCGTTCCACCGTGGAAGTTTCGCAGCTTCCGAAAGATGTTCTTATCGAAATTGAAGCGATTGCTGTCGGTTAATCACGGATATCGCGGATATAACCGAATAAAATTTTTCATTTTAATTTGCCCACTCATCGTTGCACGCCCACCGGACGCGCCTTCAAAATATCGAATCCCTAAATTGCAGTCGCGGACGATAACCGCAATTTCGGATGCGGTAAAGTAAAACGGAATCACTCTAATATCCCAGACCGGCGCGATCATAATAAATCAGAGCGCCGCGTTCTTCGCCAACAATCAGATCAAAATTCCCCGAGTCAAGATCTACTGCCGCCGGTGAACAGCTGTGTGTTCCGAGCCGGATCGGTTCACCGTTATAGGTAATCCGCGCCGGCCATGCAAATTTTGGGCTGCTGTTACTGCCGGTGTTGCGCAGGAACAATACGGCCGACTGCCGGTCATCACCCGTGAGGCTGCCATCGGGAATTCCGCCGATGCCCGGAATAGACTGAGCGCGTCCTGTACCTACAATTAAATCGATTACCCCGTCGCGATTCCAGTCCACCGGAACAAGTTTTGAACGTCCCCATTGTCCACTGTAGCGTTGATCGTGCGCGCGAATCGCGGTGCCGTTGTTCAGTTTTAGAACATCGCCGCGCATTACGTTTTGATTATCGATCCGGTAAAAACAGCGGAATTCGTTGTTTTCATCGTTGGCGATAATGCATGGAACGGTTGTTCCGCCCCAGGTGGTAACCCCGGGTTGAGTCCGCCAGCTTAGATGCAGATCCAGACTGTCGCAAAACAACGGTTTTGCTTCGGAAAACTGCGGCGGATTTGCGGCGCCGTCAATTTGCAGCAGCACCATCAGATTGCCTCGGATGGTGTTCATCACAATATCAAGTTTACCGTCGCCGTTCCAGTCGAAGAGTGTCGGACAGGTATACCCCCAGCTTGCTTCGCCGGGTCCTTGGATCGAACCGGAATAGCCGGCGCGCTCATGAAACGGCCGGCCGTTAACAGAAATTGCGACCGGATTGGCAAACGCCGGCGCACCGGCGTAACCGATGTTACGGATAAACAGCAGTTCGCCGGCATCGTTACCGGCGATAAAGTCGATCCGTCCGTCGCCATCAATATCACCGGGTGAAATGACCGGCAATGCACCGCAAATTATATTTCCGGAAGCACACAGCACCGGTGAACGCGTGCCGTATACCGGACTGCCGTTTTCCAGCCGTTTTAATTGATAATGCCAGTAGCGCGAGCTGTCGGAAACAATCAAATCCGAAAGTCCGTTCACCGGATTCCGGATTGAAGCCGGGTTGGGATTCACCACCGGATGACGCAGAAAAACCGGTTCTTCAGCGCTATCCAGTGCGAATGAAACACCGTTCGGCAATCCGGCAGAATTATGCTGGAAGCGTCGAAATACGCCCAGTTTATTCGCGCCGATTAAAACGTTCGACAATGTCCCGGTGCCGTATGACGCCATCGTTTGTCCCGGACAGCTAAAAAGATAATCATAGCCTTCGGCTCCGGTACCAACGCGCTGGTGAACTTCTCTATTCGCTAAATTAGTTGAAGAAAAGCGAATGTAATAAAGCTGGTCATAACCAAAACCGCCGGTCCAGAAACCGGCGCCGGTGAACGGCCGGTAGTCCACTTTATGAGAATTCGGATTCGGTTCATACGTTTCCGTATTTGCACGAGTATAATAGACATGAACTTTTCCATTTGTACCAATGTAACCAGTAACATTGCCACCGCCGGAAAAACCGGCAGCTGCAGACTGCGAGAATGCAACAAAGCTTAATGTTGTTTTATTAAATTTTCGCAAATAAATCATTTCGCCCGAATAGACCAAGGCAAAAATATCACCGGTGGAATTTTCAAAAACATACCCATTGGCATTCGGCGACGTGATCGTCCGGCGCGCGCCGTACACCGGGACATTGTTTTGATTAAACCGTTCGAACGGATACAGATTACGCAGGCCGACAAACAGGTCATACGGCCCGTTTCCGAAAACATTGGCTGTTCCGGTGGCCTGCCCATCTTCCGTGCTGATTACACCATAGCCCGTACCGGCCGGCATCGGCTGCCCGCCGACCAACGCCGGCGGGACTGCAAGATCAAGAGACACCCGGAAACCGAATAAATTTTCTACACAGAGTACTATGACGCCAGCCAATAACCGACCCCATTGTTTCATTACATACTCCTTTTATGCAGTTTTCTTTTTCCCGCCGGTGAGGAGGCTGATGATGACACCGGCAATAATTCCGGAAGCCAGCGAGCACGGCAGGATCCACAGAAAGCTCAGTCCGAAGATGCTGAAAAAGGCGATGGCCACTGCCGCCGCTACACTGACGGCTGCACCGATCCAGGTGCCGATCGCATTGGCAAACGGAACGAAGATGGCCATGAAAAATAATAAAAACAGCGGCGCCACCATCAGGTTGGCAATCTTGTTGATCACTTCGGTGAAGTTTCCCGGCACACGATTCATTAACAGACTCATCAGCACGACAAGAACGCCGATACTGAGGGATACGAGCCGCGCACGGTGAACATGCTTTTTCTCCGCCAGTTTTTTCCGGCTGAACCGGTCAAGAAAGTCCACTGTGACTACGGCGCAGGTTGAGTTGAGTCCGGCGGACAGACTGGAGAGTGCCGCGGCCATTAAACCGGCCACAATGAGTCCGCTGATGCCCGGCGGCAGGCCGCTGACGATGAAGTGCGGGAAGATCCGGTCGGCATCCACACGGATGTTCATCCCGTCCGCCAGTTTATGCGGACACGCCTGAAAATAACCGTAGAGCGCAAAGCCAAGAATACCGAGCAGGATAATGACGAGTGCCGCAGCGATGATGTTGACGTTAAATGCGGAACGGGCGGCTTTCAGGTCTTTCGTCGCCAAGTAGCGCTGAACGGCAACCTGATCAGAACCGGCGGTGCAGATGTACCAGAAAAACATCATCATGCCGGCGCCGGCGAAAGTGACGCGCGCTTTAGTGTCGAACCAGATGACCGGCGGATCCCAGGTCGGCGCCCACTGCGCCGGAAACCAGCTGAAGCCTTTAAGCTGAACGGTAATAAAGACGATGGAAATAATGGCGCCGAAGTAGAGAATAAAACTTTGAATCACATCGGCCAGCACCGCGGCTTTCATGCCGCCGGAG
>JBBADV010000010.1 GCA_041656295.1 Kiritimatiellales bacterium
ACGCGCTGAAAGAGGAGTATAACACACTGGACCCGTTCGATCTCAACCGGCGGATCGAAAAGCAATTACGCCGCATGGAAGAACTGAAAAAACAGGCCGGGAAAACCGCCGCTTGACAAACCATAACAAAAGAACTACCCCATGCCCGTCAACGATCAAAAATCAGCACCCCTTCGGTGTCTTTTTTATATGAGGCAATACGAATGAAAATCAACCAAATTATACTGAATTTAAGCAAAAATTAACTGATTCGGATTCCATTGCTGCTGCTGCCACAGCTTGCGAGCGTGCTTTACATCATTACGAAATTGCTCTTTGGCGTGCAACGTTTTTTTTAATCTCAACCTCAGCCGGTCAAGCTGGTACCATAAGGCGTTGATTCCAATCCGGATTCCCAGGACATCCTTGCACCGGCGCTGCATCTCTTTGAGCGTCAAGTCCGGTTGTTTGCTAATCCTTTTTCTGTAATGTCCGCTCATGCTCGGTTAGTCGTGAACGGCGATAGCCGCCGCGCTGCTTCGACTTAACCGAACCCGTCTGCTGATACTGCTTCCAGTATCGTTCAACCGTACGTACAGAAACTTGAAACCAGTGCGCTGTTGCACCTATTTTTTCTGGCGGCAATAATCCGTTTCTTTAACGGCAGATGATACGTTTGTGTTGTCATTACAGCACCATGACAAATCGTCCTGTACGTCAAATTAAATCAAAAACGCTCTAGAAACATTGTTTGATTGTATCAGCCACGATCCGATCTAACAGTCAACCCTGTCAGAATCGCGATTTTTATCAGGCCGCCGGCGGTACGATTTCTTCCTTTCTATTCAACGCATCGATTTTTCTAACTCAGATTTCTTTTCAATAACGTACAAAAAATTTCGCATAATTGAAAAGAGGTTTTGTTGTGACGCTCGTGAAGTTCGTACGTATGGAAGCACGGGCATCTGAGTCATGTATAGCCGGAAAGGTTCAGCAACAAGACCGGTTGGCTGACGCGACAGACTCACGGGTACCGCAACGAAACCTGTATGCATCTGAAAATCTACGACCAGCCTGATCTCTCAACTTAAAGGCAACTCAGAGATGCTCTTCGATGATAAACCAAAAATATTGTAATTATTTTTCCCGCAGAATACGCAGCATTCGGCGCAGCGGTTCGGCAGCACCCCAGAGAAGCTGATCGCCGACAGTAAATACCGTTAAATATTCCGGTCCCATATTCATTTTACGGATGCGCCCGACCGGCACGGTCAACGTACCGGAAACTGCCGCCGGCGTGAGTCCGGCAAGTGTTTCTTCGCGTGTGTTATCGATAATGTTCACCCACTGATTATCGTTACGGATAATTTCTGTCACATCTTCAACAGAAACATCTTTTGTCAGTTTGATCGTTAGCGCCTGACTGTGGCAGCGCATTGCGCCGATGCGCACACAAAGTCCGTCGATCGGAATCGGTATCACGGTTTGTAGAATTTTATTTGTTTCCGCAAAACCTTTCCACTCTTCACGCGTCTGTCCGTCGTCAACCGGTTTGTCGATCCATGGAATCAGCGATCCGGCGAGCGGTGCGCCGAAAAATTTGGTTTGAATTTTATCGCTGCGCAGGCTGGCGGTTACTTTCCGGTCGATGTCGAGAATTGCCGCCGCCGGATTTGCCAGATCTGCTGTAACAGCCTGATGCAGCGTACCCATTTGAGAAAGCAGTTCGCGCATATTATTTGCACCGGCGCCGGACGCCGCCTGATATGTCATCGAAGAAATCCATTCGATCAGTTCCGCTTTAAACAGTCCGCCGATTGCCATCAGCATTAAACTCACGGTGCAGTTGCCGCCGATAAAATCTTTTTTTCCGGCGGCGATGGCTTTATCAATGACCGGACGGTTTACCGGGTCAAGCACGATGACGGCATCGTCAGTCATACGCAATGATGATGCCGCATCAATCCAAAAACCGTTCCAGCCGGCAGCACGCAATCTGCCGTGGATTTCGCCGGTATAATCGCCGCCCTGGCAAGTGAGAATCACATCCATCGCTGCAAGTGCATCAATATGATAAGCATCTTGCAGAATCGAAGCGCCCTGACCGACATCCGGTGCGGCCTGTCCGGTTTGCGACGTAGAGAAAAACACCGGCTCAATGCCGTCAAAATCCTTTTCCGTCAGCATCCGTTCCATCAGAACTGAGCCGACCATACCGCGCCATCCGATTAAACCAACTTTCATCTGCCTCTCCTGAAAATAAAAGAGAGGTACGATATTTGATTTAAAACAATCATGCAAGCGGCTACTGTGTTCTGATGATGAAACTACCGCTAATGATTGCCGACCTTTTTTCGCCGTCCGGACTGTTCGGCGATTTTAACCTGCAAACGCCGGGTATGATCGCGGCCGGCGTTATTTTTCTGGTTCTGCTCATCACCGGTATTATCGCATGGGTGGTCGTCATGAAGGCAGCGCGCCGGAATCCGGCGGACTGGCAGGAGCTCGCACGCCGGATTGCAGAGCGGTCGCTGAGGTTTTGGATTATTTTTCTGCTCGTCCTTTTGCTCGCCGGACTGTTTTTTGCGATGACATTTATTTACAGACATTATTTCGCAGAAAGAACGCCGGGGCCGCGCGCCATACTGGTTCAGGCGGCTGTATTTCATCTACCGTTTTTGCTGCTGCTGCCGGTGATCCTTAAATTTTCCGGCGCCGGGAAATTTTTTGGCGGCAGATCGCCGAAATTCATTTTTGCCGGAATTCTGTTTTATCTCGCTATGCTGCCGCCGCTCTGGCTGTTCAACATGATGTATCAAGTGATTCTTTATTTCTTAGGGCAGGACATTTCCTTGCAGGACATCACCGTGATGCTTGCGGCGGATGCGGTGTGGCCGGTGCGTGTACTGCTTTTCTTGTCCGCCATCATCATCGCGCCGGTATTTGAAGAAGTCATTTTCCGCGGCATCCTGCTGCCGGTGGCAATCCGCTATACCGGCAAATGGCTCGGAATCATTTTAATTTCACTGATCTTCGGCGCGCTGCATTTTCATCTGCCGTCATTCGGCGCGCTTGTGCTGCTCTCCGTTGCGCTCAGCCTTGCCGCTGTTCGCACCGGCTCGCTGCTCGTACCGATCACAATGCACGCGGTCTTCAACGGAATAACAATGATTCTGCTGATGATTATTTCATAGCGAGAGGAACGGAGCCGCATTATATGCTTTCCGCTTTAAGTTTTTCCAGCGAACATGATAGAAACTGGCGCTTTGTTTTCTTTAGAGGAGATGGACGATGAATTTTTTAGGCATTGATATCGGCGGCACAAAAATCGCGCTGTCGATCGGTAACGAAAATGGCGGGATTATTGCGAGTCAGCGTATTCCGACCGATCCGCACAATGCGCTGGCAACGCTGAACTGCGCCGCCGAAGTGATCGAAACCATTTTAAACGACGCCGGTTTAACCGCCGACCAGATCGAAACGATTGGAATCACCTCGCCGGGACCGATGTCGTCCAGAGAACGGATGATGTTTGAAACGCCGAATATGAAAGGCTGGACAAATTTTCGCATCGGCGACTTCTTCGAAAATAAATTCCGCCGCCCGACTTTTATGCAGAACGATGCTAACGGCGCCGGGATTGCCGAATATCTTTTCGGCGCATGCAAAGGTCTCGATCTCATTTATCTCACTATGAGCACCGGCATCGGCGCCGGCATTATGATCGACGGCAAAGTCCTTGCCGGCCCGAACGATCTTGGCGGTGAAGTCGGACACAATACGCTTGATATAAACGGCCCGCAGTGCGGCTGCGGGAAATTCGGCTGCTGGGAAGCATTTTGCGGCGGACGGAGATTTGCCGAAGAAATTCGCAACGATATTCTCGCGAACAACATTCAAACCGCAATTCTCAATGAAGCCGGTGGCCATCCGGAATGCATCAGCATGAAAGAAATTTGCAACGCTGTTCGCAAAGGCGATGAGTACGCGTTAAAACGCTGGGACGTATTCATCGAAAAAATGGCGCAGGCCGTTGGCATTCTGCTGCAGACGCTCAATCCGCGCGCGATTGTGATGGGCACTGTCGCCATTCATGACGGCGACCTGTTTTTACCGCAAATGATGGAGCGCCTGCCGAAATATGCGTGGCAGGGCGCCATCGATGTCTGCCGTATCGAAGCCAGTGCGCTCAAAAATATAGGCGAACTTGCCGCGCTCGCCGTTGCACTCGACGGCTGCAACCATTTAAAGTAGGGTATGCGTTCTCGCCTTAAATAAGGATAAAATCAATGTTAGACATCAAACTCATCCGCGAAAATCCGGACGCCCTGAAACAGGCGCTCACTAACCGTAATGCTGAAGCCGATATCGCCGGACTGCTCGAATTTGACCGCATGCGTCGCGCCGCCATCACCGAAGCCGAAGAGCTGAAGCAGCAGCGTAACGATGTATCCAAAAAAATCGGCGCGCTGATGAAAGACGGCAGAAAAGACGAAGCCGCCGCTGCAAAAGAAGACGTACGAAAAACCGGAGACCGCATTGCAGAGCTCGACGAACAGGTGCGCGAACTTGATGCAAAAATTCTCGGTATACTGCTCTTGATTCCGAACATGCCGCTGCCTAGCGTGCCGGCTGGAAAAGATGAAACCGCTAATCCGGTGCTTCGTAGCCGGGGCGAAAAAAAGAAGTTTGATTTTCAAATCAAGCCTCACTGGGATATCGCCGCCGATCTGAAACTCGCCGATTTTGAACGCGGCGCCAAAGTCGCCGGTTCCGGCTTCCCGCTGTACACCGGTCAGGGCGCCAAACTCCAGCGCGCGCTGGTGCAATTCATGCTCGATGTTCACACAACCGAACACGGTTACACCGAAGTGGAGCCGCCGTTTTTTTGTAATAGCGATGCAATGACCGGTACCGGTCAACTGCCGAAATTTGCCGAAGACATGTACCACATTCAGCTCGATGGACTGTATCCGGTGCCGACTGCCGAAGTTCCGGTAACCAATATTTATCGCGACGAAATTATTGATGCTGAACTGCCGCTGAAATTAACGGCATACACGCCGTGTTTCCGGCGCGAAGCCGGTGCTGCCGGGCGCGATACTCGCGGACTGTTGCGCCTGCATCAGTTCGATAAAGTGGAAATGGTCAACTTCGTTAATCCCGGCGAATCTGAAAAGCAGCACGAAATACTCGTCGGTGAAGCCGAAGCCATTCTGCAGAAACTTGGCTTACACTATCGCGTTATCGAACTCTGCACCGGTGATCTCGGCTTTAGCGCCGCCAAATGTTACGACATCGAACTTTGGGCGCCGGGCGTTGAAAAATGGCTCGAAGTCTCGTCCGTCAGCAACTTTTGGGACTATCAGGCGCGCCGCGCGCGCATCCGCTGCCGTGATGCAAACGGCAAAGCGCAGTTCGCACACACACTCAACGGGTCCGGTGTTGCACTGCCGCGACTCGTTGTTGCGCTGCTTGAAAATAATCAGAACGCCGACGGCACCGTTACAGTTCCGGCGCCGCTTCGTCCGTATATGGGCGGTCTGGAAAAATTAGGATAAGCACCACTCATCTTCACTGATTTTCACTAATAAATTGTTAGTGCCGATTCATGTGAATTAGTGGTTAGATCATTCTGTGAGCCTGATTGAAAAAGTCGAATCCATTATTAAGCGGGAAAATTTAATTCCGGCGAATGCAAAACTCGTTGCCGGAATTTCCGGCGGCGCGGATTCCGTGGCACTGCTGCACATTCTCTGCCGGCTCGGTTACTCACCGGCGGCCGCGCATTTGAATCATGGTATTCGCGGAGCCGATGCTGATGCCGACGAAATGTTTGTGAAGAGACTCTGCCGGAAGCTCGATGTGGAGTACATTGCCAGAAAAGTGGATGTTCCGGTGCGGGCAAAAGAGAAAAAGATCTCAGTCGAAATGGCGGCGCGCGAAGCGCGCCATGAATTATTCGGTGAATTTTCCGGCGCACGAATTGCACTGGCGCATCATGCCGATGATCAGCTGGAAACATTTTTTCTGCGCGCCGCGCGCGGCGCCGGTGCCGGCGGACTCGGCGGTATGCGGTTTATTCAAAATATCGATGACGTAACATTAATCCGGCCTTTGCTCGAATTCCGGCGCGCCGGAATTATTGAATGGCTGCAAAACGAAAAAATCGAATGGCGCGAAGATGCGACGAATATCGACGATTCAATTCCGCGTAATTTTGTACGGCATAAAATTTTACCGGCGTTCAGTGAATTGAATCCGCGCGCCGCCGAAAATTTGTTGCGGACCATGTCAATTCTGCGCGAGGAAGAAGATAAAACACCGGCGGCATTGCAGCGCCGGACAATCCGTGACTGGCTGATTGAAAACGGTATTGCGCCGGATTTCGCAACTGTTGAAAAAATTATTCAATTTTCCGCCGGCGCGTCCGGAACAAAATTTCTCGATATTAACGGTGTTCGATTAGTGAATGAATACGGCGCATTGAAAGTAGACGCGACGCCCTCGTCGCGTCACGCGTGCAAAGAACGCGACGAGGGCGTCGCGTCTACTTTCCAGATCCGCATCAAAGAATCCACCGGAATTCTGCGCGGAAAATGGTGTGCGTCAGTTTCACTGGAAAAAATCGGTGCCAATGAAATGATCATTCGCACGCCGCGCGCCGGCGACCGGATGAATCCGTACGGCATGTCCGGCGCAAAAAAATTGCAGGATATTTTTACCGATTTAAAAATTCCAAGACTCCGGCGCACAAACTGGCCGCTGGTTGAGTGTGCCGGAGAAATTATCTGGCTGCCGGGGTATCGCATTGCACGCGGCTGGGAACTTTCATCCAATTCTGAACCGGCATTACATTTTTTTGCAGAGCAATAGAGAATTTTGACCGGATAGCAGGATTTTTATCCGGGAGTCTAGTCCTTTTATCCTGTCTAAAATTTAGTCCAGCGTATTGACCAAAAATCCGGAGCGGAGTTTCGGTTCGAACCAGGTGCTTTTCGGCGGCATGAGCAGTCCGGCGTCGGCGACGGCCATGAGCTGATCAAGTGTAGTCGGGTAAAGCGAAAATGCGATAACAGCTTCGCCGGAGTCGACGCGATGCTCAAGCCCGGCAGTTCCGTGAATTCCGCCGATAAAGTCGATGCGGTCGCTTTCGCGCGGATCGTCGATGTTAAGCAGCGGCGCGAGAACGCGATCCTGCAGAATGCTGACGTCGAGCGATGCCACCGGATCGTTCGGGAGCGCGGCTTTCGGTTCGAGCAAATACCATTTTCCGGCGATGTACATGCTGACGGCACCGGGACCGTCCGGCACTTTCTGTTCGGCTTTTGTGACGGTGAATGCTTTTTCAAGCGCGGCGAAAAACTCATCTTCCGTTTTTCCGGCGAGATCAAACACCACGCGGTTGTACGGCAGAATTTTTAACTGCCCCGCCGGAAAGATTACGCTGAGGAACCAGTTGTACGGTTCATCGCCGGTGTGATCCGGATTGGCGGCGCGACGCTGACGTCCAACGCTGACGGCGCTGGCGGAACGATGATGTCCGTCCGCAACGTAGAACGCCGGAATCTTACTGAATGCTTCAATGAGTGGCGCAGTGTTTTCAATCTTCCAGATCTTGTGAATGATCTCGTCCGGTGCGGTGATGTTGTAGAGCGGTTCAGCAGCGGCGATGCCGGCCATCATACCGGTTATTGTTTCATCATCGCGATAGGTTAGAAAAACCGGACCGGTGTTGGCGTTCACTTCGTCGACGTGGCGCGTGCGGTCCTGTTCTTTTACCTTGCGCGTTTTTTCATGAATTTTAATCAGTCCGTTTTCATAGTCCTCTATATTACAGGTTGCCACGATGCCGTACTGCGTATGATTTCCCATCTGCTGGCTATAAAGATAGATGCATGGTGAGGTTTCGCGCCGCAGAAAACCGTTCGTTTTGAGGTTTTCAAAATTTTCCTTGGCTTTCGCATAAACAGCGCCGGAATACGGATCTGTGTTTTCCGGCAGATCAATTTCGGAACGGACAACGTGCAGGAACGACAGCGGCCTGCCTTCCGCCAGTTTGTGCGCCTGTTTTGTATCGACCACATCATATGGAACCGATGCAATTTCTCCGGCCTTTGTGTTATCCGCCGGCCGCCATGCCTTGAAAGGATTAATTCTCATGCGGCGCAGTGTAGCGGACTGCCGGGAAAAATAAACGCCAACCTGAAAAATTTATAATCACAGTGTGATGTTAATCCATATGAAATGCTTTGCGCAGGTCGGCGATGATTCCTGCGTTCATCGGAACAGTGCCGCCGATGGGTTTGCTGTTGAGAATGGCTTCAGCTGAACTTTCGAGAACTTCGAGTTTATCAAATGCGCCGAGGACATCTTCGCTGACCACCATCACACCGTTGTTGCACAGCACTGACGCCGGCGTTTCCGGCGTTAAGGTTGCGGTGAGTCTGGCATAGTCGTTAAATGAAGTTTCGAACGGCAGCAGCTGGACGTCGCGCACGAAAATATAACTTTCCGGAATGGTGCGCGTATCAATGGTTTCGTTGCAGAGAGAAAAGGCCATACAGTTGACGGGGTAGGCATTGATAACGGCGTTGATTTCGGGGTGTGCGTCATAAATTGCCTGATGTGCACGTACAGCCCGGCTCGGACGTTTGCCGAATTCTTTTTTGCCTTTGCGGATCATTACGGGATCTTCCGGTTCAATGACGCGCCGGTCGAGCGGGTGAGGCGTAATCAGAAATGAGTCGTTGTCGATGCGCGCCGAAAAACTGCCGGTGCTGCTGGTAAGCAGGCGTTGCTGATATCCGCGCCGGATAAAGCGCGCGAGTTCGCAACGCAGTTCTTTTTCGCGAATGCTCATGCGATCAACGCTGTATTCAAATGGTTCCAGCTTGGTATAACTTTTTTCCTGCAGCTGGAGCTGTGCATCGCTCAGTGTTTGCGGCGTACCGAGCAGATTGGCTTTAATTTGGATTTTGCAGCAGAGTTCCAGTGTTTCAAACCGCTGGAAAGCGTCCTGCAGATTTTCTCCGCCGCAGCAAACGCCATGATTCTCAAGTATCACGCTGTCAAAACCTTCTTTAAATTTTCCGGCAATCTTTGCTCCCAGGTCGGCGCTGCCGGGGATTCCGTATGGTGCAAAGCCGACGAGTCCGTTGGTGTTCCATGCTTCGGGAAACGATTTGGTCTCCGGCACAACATGCGCACAGCTGAATGCCACGAGCGCCATCGGGTGTGCGTGTACAACGGCGCGGATATCCGGCCGTACTTCGTAAATGGCTTTATGAAATGGAAATTCGGATGAGGGCGGATGGCGGCCTTCGATCGTTCCGTTTTTACGGACACAGACAATATCCGCCGGCGTAAGCCGGCCTTTATCAACGCGCGCCGGCGTAATCCAGATATCGCCATTTTCGTCGATAATCGAAAGATTTCCTCCAGACGTTGTGGTCATTTTATATTGATAAATCCGGTCGAGCGTCATGGCCAGTTCTTCGCGCGGGTGCATGAATTCATATTTCACGGGGATCTCCTTGCTTGTAATTGCCGGTCAAGAGTAGTCCTGTTCGATAAATCTGCAATCAAATTAAATGTTCGGTGCGAAAAGAAAGAAACGCATAAAAACACAAAATAGGTGTTGAAATAAAAGTAAATCAATGATTAAGTGAAAGAATAAAGAAACAGAAACGAAAGTAGAGAGTGGCGTGGCGGCGATCTTACCAGAGCGCAAAAAACAGATTCTTGATCTGCTGGCAGATGACAGTGAGATCAGTGTAACAGAGCTGGCGGAACGTTTCGGCGTGACGGCGGTAACGGTGCGCGCGGATCTGGCGTCGCTTGAAGAAGAGGGTTTTATTGTACGCACGCACGGTGGTGCAATGCCGGCGTTTCATCCGAAAATCATCGAGCGCATGCGCGCGAAAAAGGAGATTAAAGCAGCCATTGCGAAAGCGGCGGTGCAGCTGATTGATGACGGTGATACGGTGATCATCAGTGCCGGTACAACGACTGCACTCATTCCAAAATATCTGCTCGGCAAACGCGATATTCATATCGTCACAAATAATACGCTGCTGCTTACCTATGCGCGTGCCAATCCGCAGCTGCGCGTCACGCTCGTCGGCGGGGAATTCCGTCCGGCGGAAGAGGGCATCGTCGGACCGCTAGCGATGCAGGCGGTGGAACAGTTTCATGTGGCGAAAGCGTTTGTCGGTATCGACGGCGCATCGGCGAAACAGGGTTTTACGGCAAACAGTATCGAGAGTGCTGACTTCGTGCGCAAAATGGCGGGACAGGCTGACCGCGTTTATGCCGTCGGTGAATCCAGTAAGTTTAACAACGCCGGTTTTGCAAAAATTTTACCATTTAGCGGCGTCGATGCACTCATAACTGATGCATTCCTGCACGCCAGATTTGAACAAAGTTTTACAGATATGAACGTGAAGGTCATTAAGGCGTAAGGACCGCAGAACACTGAATAACGAATTGCGAATTATAAAGTAACAGATTAATTTTTAAACCGTGAAACAACGCTGACTTAACGCGAATAAAAATTATAAATTGGCAACCGTAAATCGGAAATGCCGAAAAGGAGAATATTATGGCTACAGAAGTTTTAATGCCGCGACAGGGGCAGTCCGTTGAATCCTGCATCATCATCGGCTGGCACGTGAAAGAGGGCGACGCAGTGAAAGCCGGTCAGCCGCTCTGCGAAGTGGAAACCGATAAAGCGACGTTTGAAGTTGAGGCGCCGGTGGACGGGACCGTGCTCGGGATTTTTTATCCGGCGGACGCCGATGTTCCGGTGCTGAAAGTGATCGCCGCCATCGGCGAAGCAGGCGAAGATATTTCCGGACTGCGTCCGGAAGAACCGCAGAATGCCGAACAAAAAACTGCAGAACCGCAGAACAATGAACAAGGGATGTCGAATGATGAAGTGAAGAAAACTTCTGCGATTGGAAACTCTGGATTCGATATTCAAACTTCCGCCGGCAGCGCCGGCGCCGGCGTTTCGCCGCGCGCGCGCAATCTGGCAGTAGAGAAAGGTGTTGATGCATCCGTTCTCGCCGGCTCCGGCCCGGATGGACGGATTATTGAACGCGATGTGCTGGCGGCACTGGACGGTAAAGCGGTGCTATCTCCGGCGGCAAAAACAAAAGTTGCCGCCGGCGGCGCGTTTGCTCCGGCGAGCGGAAGCGGCATCGGCGGGCGCGTTCTGTCGAGCGATCTTTCCGACGTTGCTCCGGAAAATATTGCCGGCGCGATCGCCGAGCTCGATTTCCCCGGCACAACTGAAACAGTTCCGGTAAAAGGCATTCGCAAAATTGTTGCCGAACGGATGCTGGCGTCGCTGCAGAACACGGCGCAGTTAACTATGAACGCATCGGCGGATGCCCGCCCGATGCTCGATTTCCGCGCGCGCTGCAAAGCTGCACCGGAGACCGCCGGCGTCGGCGGGGTCACCATTAACGACATTATTCTGTTTGCCGTCGCGCGCACGCTGCCGGAATTTGCGGAACTCAACTCTCACTGGCTTGGCGATAAAATGGTTCGCTTTGCGGACGTTCATCTCGGCGTCGCGGTTGATACGCCGCGCGGCCTGATGGTGCCGGTCATCCGTTTTGCCAGCCGCTTAACATTGAAGCAGATTTCCGCCGAGGCCAAACGTCTTGCCGTTGCGGCGATTGAAGGCACAATTGATCCGGACGCACTGACCGGCGGAACCTTTACGGTGACGAATCTCGGCGCCGCCGGAATTGAAAGTTTTACGCCGGTGCTGAACGCGCCGGAGGTTGGAATTCTCGGCGTCTGCAGTATTCAGCCGAAGCCGGTGATGAAGAAAGACGGTGGCGTGGAATTTATTCCGCACATCGGATTGTCGCTGACGTTTGACCATTGCGCGGCGGACGGCGCTCCGGCGGCGAAATTCCTCGCCGCACTGCGCAAGAATATCGCGGCATTTGATGTGTTGCTGGTGAGATGAACCGCAGAAGACTGAACAAGGGACTCCAGCTTTAGAAGCTCAGTATTCCTTGTTCAGTGTCTGAAATTCAAAGAGAAAATTTATGAATGAAACATTTGATATCATAATCATCGGCGCCGGCCCTGGTGGATATGTGATGGCGGAGCGTGCGGGACATCGCGGTAAAAAAGTTCTGCTGATTGAAAAGGAAAACCTCGGCGGTGTCTGCCTGAACTGCGGCTGTATTCCAACCAAAACATTGTTGAATTCGGCAAAGCATTTTGTGCATGCGAAAGAAGCGCCGGAGTTTGGCGTGACGACCGGCGCTGTGAAATTCGATCTCGCTAAAGCGATGGTGTGGAAAACGGATGTGATTAAAACGCTGCGCGCCGGCATTGCAGCGATGATGAAAAAAAATAAGGTGACCGTGGTGACCGGCGCGGCGGAGTTTCTCGGCGCGCGCAGCGTGAAAGTCGGCGATACCGTTTATGAAGGCGCAAATATTGTGATCGCTACCGGATCGTCGCCGTTTGTTCCGCCGATCCCCGGTGCGGATCAGCCGCATGTAATGACAAGCACGGGAATTCTGGACATTGAAAAACTGCCGGAAACGCTGACAGTAATCGGCGGCGGCGTGATCGGCGTGGAGTTTGCCAGCTTTTTCAGCAGCCTCGGTGTGAAGGTGGATGTCATCGAAATGCTCGATGAAATTATTCCGTTTATGGATCGCAAGCAGGCGGTGGAATTCCGCCGCGCTCTAAAAGGTAAAATAACTTTTAATCTCGGATGTACAGTGACGGCGATTGACGGTCATACGGTCAAGTTCACGGAAAAGTCCGGTACAGAAAAATCGATTCAGGCGGATATCGTTTTAATGTCCGTCGGTCGCGTACCGAATCTCTCCGGCAACGGTTTTGAAAAGGCCGGGCTCGATTTTGACCGGCGAGGAATCAAGGTTGACGAACAGATGCGCACGAATCTGCCGGATGTATATGCAATCGGCGATGTTACCGGACTTTCACAGCTTGCGCATTCGGCGACGCGAATGGGTGAAGTTGCGTTGAATACAATTTGCGGCGAAAAAGACCGCTTCCGTAAAAATGCAATTCCATGGGCAGTGTATTCGATGCCGGAAGTCGCCGGATGCGGTTTAACCGAAGTCCAGGCGAAAGAGGCGGGGTATAATGTAAAAACGGCATCGCTGCCGCTGACGATGAGCGGCCGGTTTTTAGCAGAGAACGGCAAGCGCGGTCCCGGTTCGGTGAAGGTCGTGAAAGATGCGGACACGGATGTAGTGCTCGGTGTACATATGGTTGGCGCCGGTGTTTCGGAAATGATTTACGGCGCGGCGGTGATGATTGAAGCCGAACTGCGTGCGCAAGATATTCAGCAGATTGTTTTCCCGCATCCGACGGTCGGGGAAGTGATCCGCGATACGATGTTTCAGTTTTAAGAACCGCAGAATGTCGAACAAGGAATATTGAATGTCGAAAGACAGAAAATTTGACCTGGAAGACCGGCTGATTGATTTTGCGACCCGTTGCATCAACGTGTCGGAATCGCTGTCGGGATCCCGCGCCGGAATTCATCTTTCAGATCAACTTGTTCGCAGCGGAACATCTCCGGCGTTAAATTACGGCGAAGCGCAGGCTGCTGAATCGCACAAAGATTTTGTTCACAAAATGAAAGTCTGCCTGAAGGAACTGCGTGAATCATTAGTTTGTTTGAAGATTATTGTAAAAGCCGGTTTGTCGAGTGAAGAACGGTTAGCACCGTTGATTAAGGAGACCGATGAGCTGGTTGCAATTTTTGTTTCCAGTATAAAAACAGCAAAAAATAAAAATAAGGAAATTTCGTAATTCGAAATTCCTTGTTCGATATTCGAAATTGAAAGGGGTTCCATGCCAAAAAGTCAGATTGTTGATCCGAAAGAAGTTCGCAAAGCCGGTGAAATTACATTCACGCCGATTCCGGTGAATCAGTATAAACCGGATTTTAAAAAGGAAACGAAAAAGTACGGTACCGACCGGCTGAAGAAGATGTATTATGACATGCTGATTCTGCGTGAGTTTGAAACGATGCTGAATCTGATTAAAACGCAGGGTGCGTATGAAGGGATTGAATATAATCATCCGGGTCCGGCGCATCTTTCGATCGGTCAGGAAGCGGCGGCGGTCGGTCAGGCGGTGCATCTCGATACCGACGATTATATTTTCGGTTCGCACCGTTCACACGGTGAAATTCTGGCGAAATGTCTATCCGCTGTGTACCAGCTCGACGATGCAGCGCTGACAAAAATTATGGATGAGTTTTTTGCCGGTGAAACCGTGAACGTTGTGAAAGACGGCTCACAGAAATCAGTAAAAGAACTCGCTGAAGATTTTGTACTCTACGGGACGCTCGCCGAAATTTTTGCACGCCGCACCGGATTCAATCGCGGACTCGGCGGTTCGATGCACGCATTTTTTATTCCGTTCGGGTCAATGCCGAATAACGCAATTGTCGGCGGCTCAGGCGATATTTCAGTTGGTTCGGCACTGTTCAAACTGATCAACAGAAAACCGGGCATCGTGATTGCAAATATCGGCGATGCATCACTCGGCTGCGGTCCGGTATGGGAAGGTTTCTGGATGGCGGCGATGGATCAGTACCGCAAACTGTGGGGCAAGGATTTCGGTGCTCCGCCGGTGCTGTTCAACATCATGAACAATCACTACGGCATGGGCGGGCAAACCCGCGGCGAGACGATGGGATATGATAAACTCGCGCGCATCGGCGCCGGAATTAATCCGGAACAGATGCACGCTGAGCGCGTTGACGGATACAACCCGCTTGCCGTTGCCGACGCTACAGAACGGCAGAAAAAAACGCTGCTTGCCGGCAAAGGTCCGGCGCTGCTTGATGTGGTAACGTACCGCATTTCCGGCCACTCTCCGTCTGACGCTTCTTCCTATCGCACGAAAGAGGAAGTGGAACTCTGGGAAGCGAATGACTGTGTGAAACTGTTCCGTGAATATCTCGTCAGCAGCGGTGCATTCACTGAAAGCGAAGCGGATGAACTGAAAGCAAAGGTTGTTGCAAAAATTACAAAAACGCTAAAGCTTGCAACGGATGTGAATGTGTCGCCGTACAGCAGCGTCAACATGATTGAAGATGTGATGTTCTCGAATCTGAAAATTGAAAAGATGGAAGAGCGCACGCCGGACGTGCT
This sequence comes from Kiritimatiellales bacterium, assembly GCA_041656295.1. NCBI lineage: Bacteria > Pseudomonadati > Kiritimatiellota > Kiritimatiellia > Kiritimatiellales > Kiritimatiellales bacterium. The sequence continues at coordinate 15,156 of JBBADV010000010.1, forward strand.
GATGCCGCTGGAAGAAAATCCGCGCGTACAGCAATTGAAACGCAAAGAGCGCTTTGCGTTTGATGTGAACGGGAAACCGCACTCTGCGAATAAACTGTATACTTATCGCGACGGAATTTTTGAAGCGATGATTCACCGCTTTTACACCGATCCGACTTTCGTGGCATATGGCGAAGAAAACCGTGACTGGGGCGGTGCGTTTGCCTGTTATCGCGGGCTGACAGAATCTATCCCGTATCACCGTCTTTTTAACTCACCGATTTCAGAAGGCGCGATTGTCGGTTCCGCATGCGGCTACGCGATGAGCGGCGGCCGTGTCTGCGTCGAGCTGATGTATTGCGATTTTATGGGACGCGCCGGCGACGAAATTTTCAACCAGATTTCCAAATGGCAGTCAATGTCCGCCGGCATTCTGAAAATGCCGCTGGTATTGCGGATTTCTGTCGGCAATAAATACGGCGCGCAGCATTCACAGGACTGGACGGCGATGGTGAATCACATTCCGGGACTGAAAGTGTATTATCCGGCGACAACATACGATGCCAAAGGCATGCTGAACCTTGCACTGTCCGGCACCGATCCGGTGATCTTTTTTGAATCGCAGAAAACTTACGGCATCGGCGAAATGTTTGAAACCGGCGGCGTGCCGGAAGGGTATTATGAAACGCCGGAAGGCGAGCCGGCAGTGCGCCGCGCCGGAAAAGATGTGACCATTATAACCGTCGGACCGGTGTTGTATTCCGGTTTGAAAGCGGCGGATATACTGCAAGAAAAATATAATCTTGAAGCGGAAGTGATCGACCTGCGTTTTGTAAATCCGCTGAATTATAACACGCTCATTGAGTCGGTGAAGAAAACCGGCCGCGTTGTGCTGGCTTCTGATGCAGTAGAACGCGGCAGCGCGCTGCACAACATCGCGAACAATCTGGCGCAGTTCTGCTTTGATTATCTCGATGCACCGCCGGTTGTGATCGGCGCGAAAAACTGGATTTCACCGGCGGCAGAAATGGAAACGGATTATTATCCACAGCCCGACTGGATGATCGACGCAATTCATCAGCGCGTTCTGCCGTTGCCGGGACACTCCGTGCAGCATAACTACACTAGCGGCGAAATGCTGCGCATTGCGAAGAAAGGTGTTTAAGAACCGTAGAATATCGAACAAGGAGTTTCGAAATGCGGAGTTCCTTGTTCGGGGTTCGAAATTCTAAAAGAGGACTCATGAGCTTAAATTCCAAATCAGTTGACGAGCGTTTAGCTGTGGTGCGCGCCCTGGGCGAATCTGTGAAAGCCGGAGTGAAGCAGACGGAAGAGGTAAATAATCACGTTCATACGATTTATTCATTCAGTCCGTACTCGCCAAGCGAAGCAGCTGTAAAAGCAGCACAAGCGGGTTTGCAGACTGTCGGCATTATGGATCACGATTCCGTTGCCGGTTGCGCTGAAATGCTGGAAGCATGTAAAGCAGTGAATATCGCCAGCACCGCCGGCTGTGAAATCCGTGTGAATATGGACGGTACGCTGGTTGCAGGACGCAAGACGAATAATCCGGATGAATCGAATATCAGTTATATTGCGCTGCACGGAATTCCGCGCCCGCAGTTCGCGTCAGTGCAGAAATTTCTGCAGCCGATTCATACCGCGCGCATTGCGCGCGACCGTAAAGAAGTTGAAAAGCTGAATGAAATTCTCACTGCGCGTGGTGCACCGGTGTTGGATTTTGACCGTGATGTCGCAGCAATTTCTGAAGCGGCGAACGGCGGTTCGATTACGGAGCGTCACATTCTGTATGCACTGTCGCTGAAACTGATTGCTATGTTCGGCAAAGGTGCGCCGCTGATTCAGTTCATTGAATCGCAAATGCAGATTTTGCTGCCGGAAAAATTAAAAACGCTGCTGAACGACGAAACGAATCCGCATTATGCATACGATCTGCTCGGCGTGTTTAAATCGGCGCTGGTTCCGCTGTTTTTCATTCCATCCGGCAACGACGAATGTATTAACGTGCGCGACGCGGTGAATTTTGCAAACCGCATCGGTGCAATTCCGGCATACGCCTATCTCGGTGATGTCGGCGAGTCGCCGACCGGCGACAAAAAAGCTGAAAAATTTGAAGACGATTATCTCGACGAGTTGATTCCTGAGCTGAAAAAAATCGGCTTTAAAGCAGTGACGTATATGCCGCCCCGCAACACGAAAGAGCAGCTGCTGCGGTTGCAGAAACTTTGTCGAGAAAATGAGCTGATGGAGATTTCCGGTGTGGATGTCAACAGTTCGCGGCAGTCGTTTAACTGTCCGGAATTGCTGGAGCCGGAATTCCGGCACTTGATTACGGCAGCATGGGCGCTGATCGCGCACGAAAAGCTGGCGGCAGAAAATCCGGCGCTGGCGCTGTTCAGCCTCGAAAATCCGCTCGCCGGAAAACCGTTACAGGAACGCATTGAAATTTATGCTGACATCGGTAAACGGATTGATCATAAACATCCGGAAAGCGCTGTAACATTAATTGATTTTTAATTAACCGAAAAAGAACGCAAAGAACGCAAAAATGATCCGTTTATATCCGTGTAATCCGCGATAAAAAACGAGGAGCAAAAATGAATCGTAAAATTTTAGAAATGGCACTACTGCTGCGCGGGCTGTCGTTTGACGGCGAGAAGGGCGATATTGTTGTGTTTAAAGCGCCGCTTGATCGGGCGGATCTCATTTGCCGTGCAGATGAACTCGCTGAAAAATTTAAACCGGACATGCGATCAGTTATCGTCGAGGATATCGGCGGGTTTCTGCTCGGTGAAGATTATGATGCAGCGGCGAACGGCGCTGAAAATCCGGAGAAAGTGACGGGCCGGGCCGGTGTGGTGAATAATAAAGTTTGCGTGGTTACCGGCGGTGCGCAGGGTTTCGGCGAAAGTATTGTACGTGAACTGATTGCCGCCGGTGCGATTGTATTTATCGCGGATATGAATGTTGCCGGTGCCAAAAAGCTGGCGGCGGAATTAAATTCCGTCGCAGAGAAAACGGTGGCATTTGGCGCGGCGGTGAATGTGACGGATGAGGCGTCAGTGAAAGCGATGGTGGATGAGGTCGTTTTAACCGCCGGCGGCATAGACCTGTTTATCAGCAACGCCGGCGTTTTGAAAGCCGGCAGTGTGAAGGAAATGTCGTTGAAAGATTTTAAATTTGTGGCGGATGTCAATTACACCGGCTTCTTCCTTTGCACCAAATACGCCGCGCCGGTGATGGCGGCGATGAATGCGGCAAGCGGGAAATATTACACTGATATTATTACGGTGAGTTCAAAGTCGGCGCTTGCAGGTTCGAATAAAAATGGCGCATATGCCGGGTCAAAATTCGGGACGATCGGGCTGGTGCAGAGTTTTGCGAAGGAGCTGGTGAACGATAATATCAAGGTGAATGCAGTCTGTCCCGGAAACTTTTTTGACGGTCCGCTGTGGAGCGATCCGGAACGCGGCTTGTTTGTGCAGTACTTAAATGCGGGCAAGGTTCCCGGCGCAACAACAGTGGCGGACATAAAACGGTTTTATGAAGCGCAGGTGCCGATGAATCGCGGTTGTGACGGCAGTGATGTAACAAAAGCGATTCTGTATGCGGTTGAACAAAAATATGAAACCGGCCAGGCCATTCCAGTGACCGGCGGTCAGGTGATGTTGAATTGATTGTTTGACCGGATAACAGGATGTTCGGGATAAAAAATATCCAGTAGTAAATCAAATAGTGGATTATTTAACGGTAACGGGAAAACCTGCAGAATTAATTTTGAATTTTTCGGGAAAAAAGGTGAGATGAAACGTAAAGTAAGAGATTAAAAAACATTGGATTAACCGGTGAATATCCTGTTATCCTGTCAAAAAATAAGGAGTTAATTTATGAAGACAAAAGCAGTGCGTTTATACGGCGAAAATGATTTACGGTTAGAAGAGTTTGAGCTTCCAGCAATTAAGGAGTCGGAAATCCTGGCAAAGGTGGTTTCGGACAGCCTTTGCATGTCATCATATAAGGCAGCAGTACAGGGCGCAAAACATAAACGTGTACCGGATAATGTGGCTGAAAATCCGATTATTATTGGACACGAATTCTGCGGTGAGCTGATTGAAGTCGGCGCAAAATGGACTGACCAGTTTAAACCCGGACAGAAATTTACAATTCAAACAGCGCTGGCAGATGAAAATGGGCCGATCGGTGTTTTATCGGCGCCGGGATATTCATATCAGTATGTCGGCGGCAATGCACAGTATGTGATTATTCCGGAAGAGGTGATGAAAAATAATTGTCTGCTGCCGTACAGCGGTGATGCGTTTTATCTCGGTTCTCTTTCTGAGCCGATGTCATGCATTGTCGGGGCGTATCATGCAAATTATCATATTAAACCCGGAACATACGTTCATAACATGGGCATCAAAAAAGACGGAAGCTGCGCGATTCTTGCCGGAGTCGGTCCGATGGGGCTGGGTGCGATTGATTATGCGATTCATTGCGACCGGAAGCCGGCGCTGCTGGTTGTGACTGATATTGACACTGCGCGACTGGCACGCGCAGAGTCACTCTTTTCCGTCGAAGATGCGGCGAAAAACGGGGTGAAGCTGATCTATGTGAATACGGCGGAAGAGGACAAAGGTGTCGATTATTTAAAATCGCTTACGCCGGATGGCGGCGGTTTTGACGATGTATTTGTGTATGCTCCGGTGCGGTCGCTGGTGGAACAGGCGGATAAAATTCTCGGATTTGACGGCTGTCTGAATTTCTTTGCCGGTCCGACGAATCCAGAATTTGTTGCTGAATTTAATTTTTACAATGTTCATTATGCCGCAACTCACATTGTGGGAACCAGTGGCGGGAATAAAGATGACATGATTGAATCGCTGCAGATGATGGGCGCCGGACGACTCAACCCGTCGGCCATGATCACACACGTCGGCGGACTTGATGCCGTGGCAGAAACGACGCTGAATCTGCCGAATATTCCCGGCGGGAAAAAACTGATCTACACGGGCATCAGCATGCCGCTTACGGCGCTCAGTGACTTTGCAAAGAAGGACTGTCCGCTGTGCGGGGAACTGGCAAGGATTGTTGAAAAACACAATGGTCTGTGGAGCCCTGAAGCGGAGAAATATCTGCTGGAAAATGCGCCGGCCATCTAGGTATTGACGATTTCGGATTGCCGATTTAAACAACCGGCAACAAATAACCAACAACGGAATATGTCTTTCCCGAAAACATTTTATCACTGGCGTCCGCATCCATGGCACGGTCTGGATTGCGGCAGTAACGCGCCGGTGGTGGTGAATGCGTATATTGAAATGACGCCTTTTGATTCGGTGAAATATGAAGTGGATAAAACCACCGGATATCTGCGTGTCGACCGTCCGCAGTTGACATCATCAATGCCGCCGACGCTGTACGGATTTATTCCGCGCACCTATTGCGGCATGCGTGTGCAGCAGCTTTCGCCGTCATCTGAAAAAGGCGACGGCGATCCGCTCGACATTTGCGTGATCACCGAGCGCCCGATTAACCGTGGTGAAGTGATTTTGCGCGCACGCATTATCGGCGGTGTGCAAATGATTGATGGCGGCGAAGCAGACGACAAAATTATTGCCGTACTGCACGAAGACCGTTTCTGGGCGAATGTAAATGATCTTGATCAGGTCCCTCAGATTCTGCGTGACCGCCTGCAACATTATTTTGAAACCTATAAGCTTACACCGGGCGGTGAAACCAATGTACAGATCAAAGAACTCTATAACGCTGAACGCGCCCGTACCGTTGTTGAAGCAGCCCGTGCTGATTATACCGAAATGTACGGCGGATACTAATGGATCAAAAACGCCAACCGTCTACCGGTGTTACAAAAATATCCCTTCTCCCTGAAGGATTTACTGTGCACATTTTCCGCCGGTGAAAGATGTAAAAGTGATGGTTACAAATCGACAAGGCTATTGACAGTGCCGGTTTTTTGGGTAGATTACACAGCCATGAACCTGAAACACGACAGAATATTTTTTGCGCCGGCGAATGCCGCCGGTGTTTTCTGCGTGCCTGTAACTGCTGTTATTTGCCAGATTATCAGCATTCAAATTATTATTTCTTAACAAAACTCCGTCGGTATCTTTATGAATTTTCCACCGGACGGGAGTTTGATTCCGGCCGGCCCTTGTGTACTATAACTAATTCGAAAGTGAACAAAATGAATGCAAAAAGAGTAACCGTATATGACACCACACTGCGTGACGGCGCACAGGCGGAGGGGGTCTCGTTTTCTGCCGCGGCCAAGGTTCAGATTGCAAAACGTCTGGATGATTTCGGCGTGGCGTATATTGAGGGCGGCTTTGCAGCGTCAAACCCGAAGGATATGGAGTTTTTCCGGCTGATAAAAAATGAAAAACTGAACCATGCTAAAATTGCGGCATTTGGGTCAACGCGCCGCGCCAATGTTGCGCCGGAAAATGACACCGGGCTGAAGGCGCTGCTGGAGGCGGATACGCCGGTGTGTACAATTTTCGGAAAAAGCTGGCTGCTGCATGTAACAGAGGTTTTGCAGACGACGCCTGAGGAAAACCTGGAAATGATCCGGTCGAGTGTGCGGTTTTTAAAAGAGCGCGGCAAAGAGGTGATTTTTGACGCCGAGCATTTTTTTGACGGGTATAAGGATGATCCGGAATATGCGCTGGCCGCGCTGAATGCGGCGGCAGATGCCGGTGCGGATTGTTTGTGCCTGTGCGAAACAAACGGCGGCACACTGCCGCACGAGGTTGAGGCGATTACAGCGGCAGTAGTGAAACAGTTTAAAACACCGGTGGGAATTCACACGCATAATGACAGTGAATGCGGTGTGGCCAATGCGCTGGTGGCGGTGCGTGCCGGTGCGGTTCAGGTTCAGGGGACAATGAACGGGATCGGCGAGCGCGTTGGAAACTGTAATTTAATCTCGGTGATTTCGAATCTGATGCTGAAAATGGGCTATGCGTGTCTGCCGGAAAAATCAAATCTGAAGCGGTTGCGTGCGCTGTCGCACTTTATTTATGAGCAGGCAAATATGCGGCCGTATACGAAACAGGCGTTTGTCGGCGACAGCGCGTTTGCACATAAAGCGGGCATGCATGTAGATGGTGTACGCAAGGTGGCGCACAGCTTTGAACATGTAAACCCGGAGGCGGTGGGTAACCAGCGCCGGATTTTGATTTCAGAACTTTCCGGCGCAAGCAACATAATTCTCAAAGCGATTGAAATGGGAATCAATGTGGATCGCAAGTCGCCGGAAATCCGCGAAGTGCTGAAGCAGCTGGAGCAGATGGAAAAAGAGGGCTACGAATATGAATCCGCCGATGCATCGTTTCAGATGTTAGTGAAGAAAGTGCTGAAGAAGCACAAGTCGTTTTTCGATTTCGAAAGCTTCACGGTGATAGTGGATAAGCAGGACGCGCGACCGGGCTGCCGCTCAGAGGCAACGGTGCGGTTGCGCGTGAACGGCGAGAGTGTTTCGACGATGGGAACCGGTGACGGTCCGGTGGACGCACTTGACCACGCGCTGCGCGATGCACTGGTAAATTTTTATCCGGCAATTGCCGGTGTTGTACTGACAGATTATTCGGTACGTATTCTCGATCCGGAAGAGGCCACGGCCGCGAAAACGCGCGTACTGATTGAGTCGAGCGACGGCGAAAAAACGTGGGGTACGGTCGGTGTTTCAGATAATATTATTGAAGCCTCGTGGGAGGCGCTGGTTGACAGTGTTGAGTATAAGCTTTTCCTGGAAGAAGAGAAAGTGAAGAACGGAGCACCGGAATGACGGGTTGTGAAATACTCGCGATGATGGGATATTGTTTCCGGGGATTCCCCTTGCTTCACGACTCCGGTCTTTCGCGATTTCACCATTTCAGTGCTCTCCGGAGTTAATATGAATAAACTGTCTAAAACCTATGAAGCCGCCAGTGTCGAAAATAAGTGGTACGCCGCATGGCTGGAAAGCGGAGCGTTTCACGCTGATGTGAATTCGACGCAGCCGCCGTGGAGCATTGTGATTCCGCCGCCGAATGTCACCGGAATTCTGCACATGGGACACGCGCTGAACAATACGATTCAGGATGTGCTGACGCGCTGGCACCGCATGCAGGGATACAATGCGCTGTGGGTTCCCGGTACCGATCACGCCGGCATTGCAACGCAGAATGTGGTAGAGCGCAAGCTCGCGCAAGAAGGCAGAAGCCGCTACGACTTCACGCGCGAAGAATTTATTGCGCGGGTCTGGGAATGGAAAGAGCAGTACGGCAACACGATTGTAAATCAACTCAAAAAACTCGGTGCATCGTGCGACTGGGACCGCGAGCGTTTTACGATGGATGAGGGTCTGAACAAAGCGGTGCTCGAAGTATTCTGCCGGCTGTATGAAAAAGGGCTGATCTATCGCGGCAACCGGATTATTAACTGGTGCCCGCGCTGTGCTACCGCGCTTTCTGACGAAGAAAGCGAGCACGTTGAAAGCGAAGGTGCGTTGTATTACATCCGTTACGCGCTGAAAAAAGGTAAAGGTAAAGTGACCGTGGCAACGACGCGTCCGGAAACGTTGCTTGGTGACGTTGCGGTGGCTGTCAGTCCGCGAGATCAACGTTATTCCGATTTAATCGGCAAAGCATTACTTCTGCCGGTGCTCGGCCGTGAAATTCCGGTCGTTGCTGATGAGTTTGTTGATCCGGCATTCGGTACCGGTTGCGTGAAAGTTACACCGGCGCACGATCCGAATGATTTTGATATCGGACAGCGCCACAACCTGCAGCCGGTTAATGTGATGAATCCGGATGGTACAATGAATGCAGAGGCCGGGCCGTACGCCGGCCTGGATCGTTTTGAATGCCGGAAACGGCTCATCGAAGATTTACGGTACGGCGGCGTACTTGAAAAAATTGAAAAGCACATGCACTCAGTCGGGCACTGCTACCGCTGTTCAACGGTAGTCGAGCCGCGCCTGTCACCGCAATGGTTTGTGGATATGAAACCGCTGGCAAAACCGGCGATTGAGGCAGTGCGCAGCGGCCGCGTAAAGTTTGTGCCGGAACGCTGGACAAAAGTTTATCTCGAATGGATGGAAAATATTCGCGACTGGTGCATTTCGCGCCAGATCTGGTGGGGACACCGCATCCCGGTGTTCTACTGCGATGCGTGCAATCATCAGTGGGTCGCCAAAGAAAGCCCGGCGGCGTGTCCGAAATGCAGTTCCAATAAAATCCGGCAGGATGAAGATGTACTCGATACGTGGTTTTCATCGGCGCTCTGGCCGTTCAGCGTTTTCGGCTGGCCGGATCAAACGGAAGATTTAAAACGTTTTTATCCGACAAACACGCTCGTCACTGCACCGGATATCATCTTTTTCTGGGTCGCGCGTATGGTGATGACGGGGCTTGAGTTCATGGGCGAGGTGCCGTTTGATACCGTGTATATTCACGGCATCGTGCGCGACGAGCAGGGACGTAAAATGAGCAAAAGTCTCGGCAACTCGATTGATCCGATCAGCGTGATTGACAAATACAGCGCCGACGCACTGCGGTTCAGTTTAATGATGCTCACCGCCACCGGGCAGGACGTATACATCAGCGATGAGAAATTTGAAGTCGGGCGCAACTTCTGCACCAAAATCTGGAATGCCGCGCGTTTTATGCAGATGAATGCGACATCCGAAGCAGTGATTGATCCGGTACAAATCGATTTCAACATCATAGAGCTGAGTTCCGACGATCAGCACATCCTCTCTAAGCTGAGCGAAGCAATTCGTAACACCACCGGTCATCTTGAGCGCTACCGGTTTAACGATGCTGCGCTGTCGATGTATGATTTCATGTGGCATCACTATTGCGACTGGTATGTTGAATATTCAAAAGGCGTGTTCCGCAGCAGTGATGCCAAACGCAAACAGGACGTTGAGCAGGTGATGCATTATGTATTCTCCACTGCGCTGCGTCTGCTGCATCCGTTCATTCCATTTATCACCGAAGAACTGTGGCATGGCATGGGCTACAATGTTTCCGTTGACTCTATTCAGGTTGCCGAGTGGCCGCATGCGCTTTCGTATGAAACGCTGAAAACGTGGGGCATTGACAGCGCGACGGTGAACTATGTGGATGCAAAGCACGATCTGATTCGCGTTGGCCGTACACTGCGCAGTGATTATACTCTGACGCCGAAACAGCTGGCAAAATTTTATATTCGTCCGGCACAGGATCGCATCGGCAAACGTCTAATTGAAGACATTCAATCTGTTGCCGGACTGCTCGGCGCAGAGAGCATTGACGTCGATCGCGACTTTATACCGGCCGGCGCAATGCCCAGTGGAATCAGCCAGCTTGGAACCGTGTATATGTCTATTGAAGGACTGATTGACACGGACGCCGAAATTGCAAAACTGAAAAAACAGCTCGAAACAGTAGAGAACGGTATCAGTGGAATCACCAAAAAACTTTCCAACGAAAATTTTGTCAGCAAAGCGCCGGCGGAGATTGTCGCCGGCGAGGAAAAACGCAAAACCGAACTGATCGAAAAGCGTGAAAAACTGCAAAAGCTGCTTGAAACACTTTCAGCCTAAAAAATTAAATTGCGAATGAACATGCATGGGATGTAGACACGACCCTCTGCAGCAGTTACGCAAGAGCAGGATATTTTTTAAACAGGAAACCGCAAAGGACGCGAAGAAATAAATGAGCGGCACAGCACAATCCGGAAAACTGAAACCGAAAGTGCAGCGGCTGCCGGAATGGATGCGGCGCCCGATTGCGACGGATCAGAATTATCCGGATGTCAGCAGGCTTTTATCCAGTCTGCAGTTGAATACGGTTTGCGCGAGTGCGAAGTGTCCGAACCGGCACGAATGCTGGAATCGCGGTACGGCAACGGTGATGATTCTCGGCAATACCTGTACGCGTAACTGCCGGTTTTGCAACGTGAATACCGGCCGGCCGGACCCGGTTGATCCGGACGAGCCGGCGCGCGTAGCGGAAGCAGCACAGCGTTTAAATTTACGGCATGTTGTAGTTACGAGTGTAACGCGTGACGATCTGCCGGACGGCGGCGCATCCGCATTTGCGGCGACGATTCGCGCGGTGAAAGAGCGGCTTGCCGGTGTATCGGTCGAAGTGCTGACTCCGGATTTTATCGAGCATCTGGATATTGTTTTAGATGCGGCACCGGATGTATTTAATCACAATCTCGAAACGGTGAAACGCCTGCAGGCGGAAATCCGTCCGCAGGCCGGCTATGAGCGGTCGCTGGCGACGCTGCGTAAGGCCGCGGAGCGGGGCGGATGCCATGTAAAATCCGGTTTGATGCTTGGCCTGGGAGAAACGGATGATGAAGTTTTCGAATGCCTGTGCGATCTGTATGCCGCCGGAGTTCGGCTGTTAACGCTGGGGCAGTATCTGGCGCCGACGCGCGGGCATCATCCCGTTGACCGGTTTATTTCACCGGCACAGTTTGATGTATTTGCGGCAGCGGCGCGAAAAATGGGCTTTAAAGGTGTTGCCGCCGGGCCGCTGGTGCGTTCATCATACCGGGCAGACGAACTGATTGAGCGCGACGGGTAAGGAAAATGCCGATTATTGCACAGTATAAAAAGGTGAACCGCATCGCAGTGCTGCTACCGGCATTTAATGAAGAGCTGACGGTCGGCGGAATTGTTGCACAGGCGAAGCGGTATATTCCGGACGTGATTGTAATTGATGACGCCTCGACGGATGCCACGGTACGTCAGGCTGAATCCGCCGGCGCAACCGTTGTCCGCCGGAAAAGTAACGGCGGCAAAGGCGCCGCACTGGTGGAAGGCTTTAAATATATTCTGGCACAGAACTTCGACGCCGTCATAGCGATGGATGCCGACGGCTTTCATGACCCGCACGAAATTCCCAAATTTCTGGAAACCTATCATCGTACGCACCTGCCCGTGCTGATCGGCAACCGTATGGCGGATGCGCGTCATACACTGTCGACCATCCGCCGGTGGACGGTGCAGTTAATGAGCTACAGCCTCGACCGGTTTCTGAATGTGTATATACCCGATCCGCCGTGCGGGTTCCGGTTTTACCGGTGCGATGTGCTGCCGTTTCTGCTGGAAGAATCCACCCTGCCGTCGGAATTTGAGACACTGATTAATGTTGCCGCGCGCCGGATCGGCACCGGTTCCGTGCGTATTTCGCGCCGGATTCGCAAGCACAAAAGTTTTATCTCGCCGCTCCGCGACCTCGTCCGGTTTGCACGCGTGCTGTTCCGTTATTATCAGCGGCGGCGCAGACTGCGCAACAGTGCTCGCGTGAAGCTGGTCCGGGAAGAAGTTTGAGCAGCCGCCGGACAACGCCGGTTTTTGACATTCAGACTATTCCTCTTATCCCTTTTCTTTCTGCGCGCTGAAAGTTTCAAGCAGCGAAAGAGTGATAACTCCGGCAATCATCATCGCAATCGCGATGGCAGTTTCCATCTCCGCCGGCGGCAGGAAATAATCGTAGCCGATTACTTTTTCTTTCACATTTCCGGCGGTTTTAAAGACCTGTGTAATTTCACTTTTCCACGGCCATAGAATACAGAGCGATCCAAAAATAAATCCGGTAAGCAGTGAAATGGTTGCGTCGTGGAATTTCTTTAAAATCCAGCCGAGAAAGTGTGAAAACGCCAGCAATCCGATTGCAGCGCCGGCAGCAACCGGAATCAGAATTTCAAGCCGCAGGTTCACTACCGCATCAATCATGATCAGCTGATAGTTCCCCATCAGCAGCAGCACATATGAGCCGGACAGTCCCGGCAGAATCATACTGCAAATAGCAATGATGCCGCAGAGAAACAGATAAAAAACGGACGCGTTTTCTTCCGCCGGCGGCAAAAATGCGATGGATGCCGCAGCGGCGGTTCCGGCGGCAAAAAAAATAATTACACCGGCGGAAATCCGGCGGACTTTGTTCATCACAAAAAAAACAGAGGCGAGAATCAGTCCGAAGAAAAATGACCAGACATACAGTTCATAGTTTTCAAACAGATAGCTCAGCACGCGGGCAAATACTAAAATACCGATAAAAATTCCGGCGCCGACTGCGCTGAGAAACCAGAAATTAATGTGGTTCAGCAGCGCTTTAATTTTTCCGGTGAGGAGCAGTTTCAGCGCGGTAAGATCAAACGAGCGCAGCGATTGAATCAGTTTTTCAAAAATTCCGGTGAGCAGGGCAATCGTTCCGCCGGAAACGCCGGGGATAACATTGGCGGCACCCATCAGCATGCCTTTAACTGCATTAATAATAAACTCACTCATAAATCCCTTTCCAGTTCATACGGAAAACCGGTGACGCTAGTTGGTGCGGTGGAAAAAGTCAATGTAGCTGTTGTCAGGGTTCCATTGATGCGTTACATTCACCGCAAATTCAAAGGAGTGTTTATGACCGATCATGAAATTCTCGATGCCTCTGAAAAGCTTTTTGCTGAAGAAATCAATCCGGCGCTCGCTACACACGGCGGCGGCGCAACCATTGCCACCGTGAAAAACGGCAGAGTGTATGTCGAACTGCAGGGCGGGTGCCGCGGCTGTATGGGTGCGCGCATGACCATGAAGAATGGAATCGAACGCCTGCTGAAAGAAAAAATCCCGGCAGTCATTGAGGTAATCGACGCCACAAATCACGGGTAATCGCTGTTATGTTGACTGTCGGTCTGAACGCCGGATAAACACCTTATGAAAATACAAAAAACGACAGTGGGTGCAATTGATTCAGATGTGCTGGCGTTTACGGCAGGACGCGATATTGAACTGGATATGAACCTGATTGCGGCGGACTGCATCGGTACGGCGGCGCATGTGACCATGCTTTCAAAAATGAAAGTTAAACCGGCGCTGATTACGGAGGCGGAACGCAAAAAAGTGATCGGGGAATTGAATGAGGTGTTACGAACCGCCGCCGCTGGAAAATTTAAAATCCGGCTGGCAGATCAGGATGTACACCTTGCGGTGGAGCGCACGCTGACGGAAAAACTCGGAGATCTCGGTAAAAAAATTCATACAGCCCGCAGCCGTAACGATCAGGTCGCGGTGGATTTGCGTTTATATTCGCGTGAACAGATTTTAAATGCACTGGAAGAGGCGGCGGCGCTGATTGCGGCGCTGCTGACGTTCGCCAGGAAAAACGAAACGGTGCCGATGGTCGGCCGGACGCACATGCAGCCGGGTATGCCGTCGTCGGTCGGGCTGTGGGCGGCGGCACACGCTGAAAGTCTGCTGGATGATTGTGCACTGCTGGTGAGTGCCTACGAATTGAACGATCAGTGTCCGCTTGGCTCGGCAGCGAGTTACGGCGTGCCGCTGCCGATTGATCGTGAACTTACGGCCGGGCTGCTCGGATTCAGCCGTGCGACGCATACGGTACTGTATGCGAATAACAGTCGCGGCAAGCTGGAAAGCATCATTCTCGGCGCGATGAGCCAGGTGATGCTGTCGCTGTCACGTCTGGCGCAGGACCTGATGATTTTTACGATGCCGGAATTTAACTATTTTACACTGCCTGATGGACTGACCACCGGCAGCAGCATTATGCCGCAGAAAAAAAATCCGGATGTGATCGAGCTGGTGCGTGCCCGTGCATCGCGCGTGAAAGCGTGCGAGCTGGCGGTGTACGATTTGATTAAAGCCTCACCCGGCGGTTACAACCGTGATCTGCAGGAGGCAAAAGAACCGTTCATGGAGGGTATTGCCACCACGCGCGCATGCCTGCGTGTGCTTGCACCGTTTGTGCAGGCAATCAAAGTGAACAAAAAAGCGCTGCTCGCCGGATTTTCGCCGGATGTGTTTGCTACCGACCGCGCGCTCAAACTGGTGGCTGACGGTATGCCGTTCCGCGATGCGTATCATCATGTAAAAAATAATCTTGGCGAACTGGTGAATGTAAATCCGGTTGATGCCATCCAGCAGAAAATACATCTCGGTGCGCCGCTCGGCATTAAGTGGAGCCTGTTGAAAGACCGCATGAAAGCTGTGAACGAAACGGTGCGCGAAGAACGCCGGTCGATTCGCGCTGCGATTAAAAAACTGATGACTGTAAAGTAAAAGCGGTATATTTGTTTTTCGGTGCCGGCAATTCACCTTCCACCGCTCTTTACTATCCCCGCCGGCGGTAATGCGGCAGATTGTAAAAGCAGGTGTCCGGTTAGAGTTTTTGTTTCATGCCGCTGCTGCCTGATTGGATCGTTCTTCAGCGGTCTCAAAATTCAATAATTTTTACGGGCAGGTGTTGAGCCCTGTTTCGATTTCCTGGATCATTTTTTACTGATTCGCCCCAGCCTGTCCCCTTTCGGAAAGGCAGTCTCCATAATATTTCGACATTTGTTGTGAGGCTCTCCATTCTCTGCCGTCTTATGCTGCCCTCGGCTCTAATTCATAAAGCCGTTCCATGTTCAGGCAGCGCCGTGTACCCCATTGGGTTCCGGCGATATGCCGCAACCATGTCGCGACCAGCATCAGTGCCGATTGGCCGTCCGGGAAGCTGCCCGCCACCCGGGCGCATCGGCGGCTCTCTTTTCAATTGTGCAAAACTTTTTGTACATTATCAGGTTTACTTTTCTTTCTCCCCCCGCGTATAATGTACAGTTTAGCATTACGAAATGATAGCGTTGCGAAGGGTGTAGTAATGTTGAAGCGTATGGGACACTCATAGGAGCAGTTTATAATGATGGCACGTATCTTTAAAAATGATCTGCAGCGGATACTCGCAGCCAGTACTTTGCTGGTGATGTCCGCCGCGCAGGCGTGGGCTGGCAATACCGTTCAAGTTCTATCAGGTGACTCTATTCAGGCGGCAATCGACCTGGCAGCACCTGGCGATACAATCGAGGTGGCCGCTGGCACCTATACTGAACTCATCACAATTGACAAGCAGGACCTGACACTTAAGGCGGTTGGCGCGGCGGTGATCACTTTCCCCACGGTTGCCAATGATAAGTCGGTCGTGACGATTACGGCCAGCGGGGTGGTCTTGGACGGATTTGAGATCACGACCGAGGCTGGTAATAAGGTGGTCGGCCTGATTGTGTCGGCGGCGACTGTCAGCGTGCGCAATGTAACGATTCATGATTTTGTGGGTGCTCTGATTCGCCCCAATGGTGCGCATAATCTGTTAATCGAGAACTGCACGCTCTACAACGGCAAGGACAGAAGTATTTATGGCAATGCCAAAAGCGATAATGTGACCATTAAAGGGTGCTATCTGGCGGACACCGTGGGGATTCAGATCAGGGCAGGTAACAACTGGACATTCGACGGCAACTACATTGCCGGACGCCACATCTGGGACGAGAATGTCAAATTCCCCTTCCAGAGTGCCTCGTATGGCGTGGCACTGGACGCAGGCAGTGGTCACACAGCAGTGAATAACGTAATCGTCGGTATTTCTGAAGTAGGGATTAAGGTTGAAGTTGCCAACTGTACGATTATCAACAACACGATCGCCTTTTGCCACGACTGGAAATCCTCCTATAGTTATCCGATGGTCGACCAGCCGCACAACGCTGGCAATGGCTTTGCCATCCGCTTCAAAAATGTCACGGGAGCGGTTGTCCGCAACAACAACCTCGCCTACAACTATCGCGGAATCGGGATTAACCCGGGGGCTGTGGGACCGGACGCTGCATCTGTCATTGCCTTTAATAATGTTTTTGGCGGCGAGTATGCGGGGTTGGAGGCACTGGGCTATACTGCGGGGGTGGACTGGGTGAATGAAAAGGAACCGGCCGACGGCTTTGACTGGGACCCTGGACTGGCGAGCATTAATTCTGCGTGGCAGGCCGGTCAGGCCGGTAATATCAGCGCGGATCCCAAACTGGTCTCGCTCTTCCCCTATTAACCCGCGTCTGGGGCCGGTCAGCAGCTGTATCGATGCCGGCCAGGACAAAGGCAGTCTGACCGTCGATTTTGACGGCAACCCGCGTGTGCGGGACGGTTACCGGATCGGTGCAGAGAGTGTAGATATCGGGGCGTTTGAGGCTCCGTATATGATCCCTGAGATTGTCTATATTGATGGAGAGTTTGCATCGGGTAACCGCGCGGGACAGGTCGTGGGGTACAACGCCTTTACCACGATTCAGGCCGGAATTGATCTGGTGGCAACGGGTGGTGTCGTCCGTGTGGCCGCCGGCGATTACGAGGAAACGCTGACGGTGACGAAGCCACTGGCACTTTTATCGGAGTCGGGTGCGGAAAACACGGTGATTCGCAACACCTATATGGCGGATGTGGCGACGCTCAGTGTGCTGGCAGGTCCCGTACAGGTGGGTGATGAGGGGCAGGGTTTCACGCTTGTGGGGTTTGATTCCAGTGAGGCCGGGCAGGTAGCTGTGCAGGTCGGCAGTGAGGCCAGTGAAAGTACACGGATCAATTACAATCGCTTTTCTCGTGGCAGCGGGGCAGGCGTTAGCGCGGTTGTCAACCTGGGTGACAATGAATTGGATGCGGAGAAAAACTGGTTTGATGCGGAGAGTGGCCCCACACACAGTTCGAACCCTGATGGCCGCGGTGCAGCCGTGAGTGACTTTGTCAGATTCAACCCCTGGTATACAGATAGCGCCCTGACCCAGCTGTATGAGCCCGCGGACGGGAGCGAGCAGACAACCGCCCTCGGCACCCCGCTGGCCTGGCTGGAGCAGAATGGCATTGTTCCTCCTGCAGAGGGGCCTATGGATTGGGATGCGCTTGATCTGGAGGACAGTGATGGCGATGGCATTCCCAACTGGCAGGAGTATCGGGACGGTACAGATCCCAGGGATGCTGAATCTCTGCTCAAGTTTGTGACGATCGAGTGGTGCAACGATGACAAATTCTATCTGGAGTGGCTCGGCGGTACCAACGGCTTGGGCACACCGTACGACATCGAGTTCACACCCACCCTCAATCCGGCCAACTGGCAGCGGATTGGGCAGCGCGAGCGGGTCCAGGGAGTCCATGACTGGATGAGTCCCAGCCTCATGACAACCCCCAGTGGGTTCTTCCGCATTGCGACACCTCTCTCCGCAACCGAGTAATACCGCACCGGCAACGCCTCCATCTGAGGGCCGGTGGCGATGGCCGCGCGCAGCTCTTCCGCGAAGTCTTTGTCGCGGCTGAGGTCTTGTATGAGAGAACACGTCGAACCGGAAACGGTCTCCGTCAAACGCGGTTGAGCCGGTCCGGTTTATCCGCCGGTTCATTCCCAAAGACCGCCGGCTCGGGCGCATGAAAATCAATACCCTTCGGGAGATCGAAACGTGGATCAATACCTGTCCACGAAAACTATTGAATTCTGCAACCGCCGAAGAACGGTTTAATCAGGAAATGGCAGCATGAAACACAAAACTAAAACCGGACACTTGCGTTTACAATCTGCCCCGCCGGCGGTAATGTGAAAATCTTTTAATTTCATGCTTGTACGCTTTTCTGGCAGCTGTAAAGTGTATTGTTCTAAAAATGGGTGAAAGAGAGACTATTTTACTGGACGCACGGCTGGATGCTGTGATAGATAGTCACGCTTTTCGTGCCGTATTAGGTAATGGGCATATATTCACTGCCTATATCGCAGTACGGGACCGGGAAAAGAAACCTCCGGAAAGCGGCAGTGATGTGAAGGTGGAAATGTCGCCGTACAATATGAGTGCGGGGCGGATTATTATAGGTGATTTATGAAGGTTAAGGCATCAGTAAAAAAGATCAGTGCTGACGACAAGATTGTGCGTCGTAAAGGGCGCGTATATGTAATTAATAAACGCAATCCCCGGCACAAACAGCGTCAGGGCTAAGAAGGAGCAGTTAAATTATGCCTCGTATCATTGGTGTAGATATTCCTAATAAAAAGCGTCTTGAATACGCATTGACTTATATTTACGGACTCGGTCTGGTGAAATCACGCGAAGTGATCGACAAAGCCGGCCTTGATCCCGCTAAGCGGGCGGATGCATTGAGTGCTGATGAAATCAGCAGACTGACAACTGTACTTCGTACAGATTATATTATCGAAGGTGATTTGCGCCGCGAAACGGCTCAAAACATCCGCCGTCTGATTTCAATTAACAGCTATCGCGGCATCCGTCACCGCCGCGGTCTGCCGGTACGCGGACAGCGTACGAAAACGAATGCGCGTACACGTAAAGGTAAAGCCCGTACCGTTGGTGTAATTCGCGGTAAAGAAGCCCGTTCGGCGGCAAAAGCAGGAAAATAATTTTAGTATAGGATTGTGTTATGGCTGAAGAAACCAAACCCGTAGAAGAAGCTGTAGAAGCTGTAAAAACCGTGGAGGCTGTCGAAACTTCGGCAGTTGAAGCCGCTCCTGCCGTGGAAATCGCCGGCGAAGAAAAAGAAAAACCGGCAAAACAGAAAGATATTTTTACCCAGATCGAAGGCGATCAGGAAGAGGACAATAAACCGAAGCGCCGGATGAAAGGCGCCAAGAATGTTCCTTACGGGATTGCGTTCATTAAAACGACGTTTAATAATACGATCGTTTCTTTGACTGATATGAAAGGGCAGGTAATTTCGTGGAGCAGCGCCGGCCGGTGCGGATTCAAAGGTTCGCGTAAAAGCACCGCTTTCGCCGCCACTACCGTGGCGCAGGAAGCTGCGCGCGGTGCGATTGCTCACGGAATGAATGAAGTTGAAGTTCGTGTTCAGGGTCCGGGCGCCGGTCGTGAATCCGCTGTTCGGGCGATTCAGGCCGCCGGTCTGCGCGTTTCAGCAATTAAAGATACGACACCGGTTCCGCACAACGGATGCCGTCCGCGTAAACAGCGTCGTGTTTAAACAAAAATAAAAACACCATACGAGCCGGTTAATGCCCGGTTCTGGGAGGAATAGTTATGCCAATTAGATTAGGTCGTTTCGAAATGCCTAAACGGGTCGTGAAAGACGAAACCGTTTCCACTTCCACCTACGGAAGATTTACAGCAGACCCGTTTGAAGCCGGTTATGGTCGCACGATCGGAAACTCCATGCGCCGTGTACTGCTTTCATCGCTTGAAGGTACTGCGATTGCAAATGTTGAGATTGCCGGAGCGCCGCACGAGTTCTGCACTCTGCCGGGCGTAGTTGAGGACGTCACAAATATCGTGCTGAACCTGAAGAAAGTTCTTTTAAAATCTTATTCACGCAACCCGCAGCATCTTAAAATCAGTGTAAAAGGTCCGGGAGAGGTAACTGCAGCTGACATTCAGGTGAATGAGAATGTAGTAGTTCTGAATCCCGAGCATCATATTGCAACACTGGATGCCGGCGGCAAATTTGAAGCGGAAATTGAAACCCGCATCGGCCGCGGGTTCTGTCCGGCAGAAGGCAATAAACAGGAAGATCAGAAAATCGGCGTGATTCCGATTGATTCACTGTTTTCTCCGGTCACCCGTGTAAAATATGATGTGGAACGCAGCCGTGTTGGACGCCGAACGGACTACGATAAACTGATCATTGAGATCTGGACGGATGGGCGAGTGACGCCGGATGATGCATTGACTATGTCTGCTGCGATTCTGCGCCATCATCTCGATATCTTTGTCAGCTACGATAAAGACCTGATTGAATTTGAAGCCAGTGAAAAACAGATTGATATTGAGAAAGAGGAGCTCCGTAAGAAACTTAATATCAGTGTGAATGAAATTGAACTGAGTGTTCGTGCCGCCAACTGCCTGAACAATGCCAATATTACCACAGTGGGTGAGCTTGCGCAGAAGACGGAAGCGGAAATGCTCAAGTATCGTAACTTCGGCAAAAAGTCGCTGAATGAAATCAAGCAGAAGATACAGGAAATGGGTTTGTCGCTGGGCATGACGTTCGATGCGGATCTGCTGAAGCCGCCGGCCAAAGACGGTGAATAATTTAAAAATGAGGATATCATGAGGCACCTTAGAAAAACAAAACGGTTCGGGCGTACTACCGCACATCGCGATGCGATGCTTGCGAATCAGGTGTGCAGCCTGATTCTTGACCGGCGAATCAAGACAACGCTGCCGAAAGCGAAAGCGGCCCGTTCGCTGGCTGAAAAAATGGTTACGCTGGGCAAAGCAGGAACACTGGCGGCGCGCCGCCGCGCAGTAGCGGTGCTGAAAAATCAGATGGCAGTAAAAAAACTATTTGATGAAATCGCTCCGGGATTTGCCACACGCACCGGTGGCTATACACGGATTTCAAAACTCGGGCCACGCATGAGCGATGCTTCAGAGATCGCTATTCTCGAGTGGATGGCAGCAGAAGAGTCCTCTGTCATCGAAAAGTAAGTGGAGATTTGCTGTATGAAAAAACCTCTTAAGCCCAAAGCTTAGGGGGTTTTTAATTTTTACAAATAGACTTTTAAACATCGAAAGGGTTTGGAAATGAAGCGCAGTGCATTTATTGAAGCGGTGATCAAAACCGCGCAGGCAAATCCACGTACGATTGTGCTGCCGGAAGGCTCAGATGACCGCGTGGTCACCGCTGCCAATCAGATTATGGAAGAAAAAATTTCACGCATTGTGATTATTGGCGATGACTCATTGAAAACGCGCCTAAATCCCGGTGTTCAGGTGATCAATCCGGAAACATCAGATCGATTGAATGAATATGCCCGGACATTTTATGAAATGCGGAAATCCAAGGGCATTACGCCGGAACAGGCGATGCAAACAGTAAAAACGCCGAATTATTTCGGAATGATAATGGTGTACTCTGGTGCGGCCGCTGGTTTAGTTTCCGGTGCCGTGCATTCCACTGCCGACACAGTTCGCCCGGCGCTCCAGATTATTAAAGGTGCGCGTAAAGGCGGCATGGTTTCATCAATGTTCTTCATGGTTTGCAATGGTGTACCGTACGTGTTTTCAGATTGCGGTCTGGTCGAAAATCCGACCGAAGACGAACTGGCTCAGATTGCTGTACAAAGCGCACAGACGGCAAAGCAGTTTAATATTCCGGCGACGGTGGCAATGCTTTCGTATTCAACGAAAGGTTCGGCGAAAAATCCGCTGGTCGACAAGGTGGTAAATGCTACTGCAAAAGCAAAAATATTGATTGATACCGAACTTGCCGGACAGGGTATTAAACTTGACGGCGAGTTTCAATTAGATGCCGCGATCGTTCCGTCAGTTGGCCAGTCCAAAGCACCGGGCAGCGATGTTGCCGGTAATGCGCGTGTGCTGATTTTTCCGGATTTGAATGCCGGTAATATCGGTTACAAATTAACGCAGCGTCTTGGCGGAGCGGAAGCATACGGCCCGATCCTGCAAGGGTTGAAAAAGCCGGTGAATGATCTGTCACGCGGCTGCAGCGTTGAGGATATTGTCGGTGTCGCCGCAATTACTGTTGTACAATCCCTTTAATTTCAGGAGATAAAATTATGCCAAAAAAAGTTCTGGTTATTAATTCCGGTTCGTCGTCGATCAAATACAAATTGTATCAATCCACTGCAAAAAAAAATGGATTTAAAGTGCTTGCGCAGGGCGGAGCGGAGCGTATCAGAATTTCCGGTGCGAGTGTCGACTGTAAACGTCCGGACATGGAACGTGAACATCATTACATGGATCTGCCGGATCATAAGAAAGCGATCACGGCGATTTTTGAAATGTTGACAGATCCCGAAAAGGGACCGCTGAAAAGTCTGAGTGAACTTTCCGGAGTTGGCCATCGTGTGGTTCACGGCGGTGAAGATTTTACCGCGTCGGTCTTAATCGACGGTGATGTGGTTACAGCGATTCGTAAAAATTCGATTCTGGCACCGTTGCATAATCCGCCCAATTTAATGGGCATCCAGGCAATTTATGAACTTTATCCCGAAATGCCTCAGGTTGCCGTGTTTGATACAGCGATTCACCAGACCATGCCGCCGAAAGCGTATTTATATGGACTGCCGCGTGAGCAGTACACTGTACATAAAATCCGGCGTTACGGTTTCCACGGTACGTCACATGGGTACGTGGCCAAAAAAGCGGCACAGGAGTTGCAGAAACCGCTTGAAAAACTTAAAATTATTACCTGTCACCTTGGTAACGGCGATTCGATTACGGCGTTTAATAAAGGTGTGTCCATTGATACCTCAATGGGATTAACACCGCTTGCTGGAATTTTAATGGGGACACGTTCCGGTGATCTGGATCCGTATGTTCCGCTGCATATCATGCAGACGCAGGATCTGAACGTCGAACAGGCCGCAGCCATGATGAATAAACAGGGAGGACTGCTTGGCTTGTGCGGTTTCAGCGATATGCGCGATGTCTGTAGGGGTGCAGATGGCGGCGATTCAAACTGTATCGAAGCGCTGGAATTTTTTGTTTATGCCATTCAGAAGTATGTTGGCGCATATATTGCGGCACTGGATGGCGTTGATGCGATCGTGTTTACTGCCGGAATCGGCGAAAATGCTGCAATCATCAGAGAAAAAATCCTTGCGAATTTTGGTTATATCGGGTTGAAGCTTAATAAGCGCGCCAATGAAGCAAACAAAACGCTGATCAGCACTGCCGGATCAAAAGTTAAAGCGCTGGTGATTCATACGGATGAAGAGATGGTGATCGCTTCTGATACGTTCGAGATTTTGAATGCGAAAAAATAATGGGTAAAGCATCAACAGCATACGTTTGGTTTGATACAGAATTTACATCTTTAAATCTGGATGAAGCGCACATGCTTCAGGTTGCAGTGATGATTACCGATTGCAATCTAAAACGGATTACGCCGCCAGTAGAGGATTTAAAATTTTATATCCGCCTGCCGGACGGCCTGCCTGTCAGTGACTGGGTGGAAAAAAACCTGCCGGAGCTTGTGACACAATGCCGGTCACCGGCAGCGCTGCCGGCGGATGAGGTTGACCGGCAATTAACTGCGTATGTTGATCGCTGGTGCGGGACACCGCTTAAAACCATTCAGAAGCGCCCGATTCTGGCCGGCAACAGTGTGCATACAGACTGGATGCTGGCACGGAAATATTTCCCAACGTTTATTAACCGGCTGCATTATCGGCTGCTGGATGTATCGTCATTAAAAATCCAGTGGTTTGATGTTTTCGACGGGAAAGAGTTTGATAAGGAAAACGTGTCTATCGTAAAAAAATATTTTCCGGAAGCTGATCTGAAACGGATGCAGCGGCATGATGCATATTACGATATCATAGCGTCTGCTGCCGAGCTTGCCTACTATCGCAAAAAAATGAACCTCACTGTATAAAGTGAAGTTCATTTCGATCGTCATTCTTTTGATGGATTAATCCCCGCCGCCGTCTCCGAACTCTTCAGCAAAAATCTCTTCTTCTTCCTGAGTTTCTATTTGTTGCCCCATCAAGCAATACCATATGACATATCTGGCATCCGTCAGTTCGAAGTCAGCCGCCGGCAGCGGGACGACATGACGGTCAACTCCTTCAATAAAGCTTCCGTTTGGAGGAATTGCCACCGCCCGGCCATCGCCACCAATCTTATGCGACCATCCTTTAGGAATAGCAACAATACGTTCATCTGTGCCGACAACAGTGTCGCCTTCCGGAGGCACTGCGACGGCACGGCCATCTGTTCCATACACAACCGTCCAATCTTTCGGTACAGGAATATTTCTCTTGTCCGTTCCGCAGATAGTGTCCCCATCCGGGGGAATTGCTAAACCTCTGCCGTCACTTCCAACCTGAAATGTCCATCCCGGCGGAACGGGAATCAGCCGGTTGTCGTTTCCTTTGTCGGTTTTACCGCCCGGCGGAACAGCAACAATTCGTCCGTCTGTTCCCCTTTGAAATTTCCAGTCTTTCGGGATTGAAACAAGGCGCCCGTCAGGACCGCGCTCATCTTTGCCTTTCGGAGCAAGGGCAACTTCGCGGCCATCAGCACCGCGTTTATTTTTCCAGACAGCGGGAGCAGCAAATAAATTGAATGATGATATTGCAATCATGATTGTAAAAAAAATTAACGAACGCTGTCTCATAATCCTCTCCTATGGTTACTTGAGTGACAATATCTACACTAAATCAATACAATTCTGACTGGTGAGTCATATTTTGTAAATAGTAAAATCACATAGAATTATCCTGCATAAAAATTTAATTTTTTCTTAAAATCAGCCAGCCGGCGTCCTTCCATTGGATTCGGCTTTCCGTCAAGCAGTGCATGAATAGCGGCAATCTCGTCGCTGGAAAATTTTGCACCGTTCAGAATATGCCGTTCAAAAGATTCATAAGCCAGCGGACAAACAGCTTTAACAATCACTGCAATTGCACGTGCATATTCCTGAATTTCCCATTGAGAATGATGATCCATCCGCAATTTTAAAAAGTGCAGCATATTTTTTAAATCCATCTGCCAATACCATTCCGTATATAACGAAAGAGGCAGATTGATTCGTGCCAGTTCGCGTGCAATTCCGTCGTTTAAAATTTCGGAATAATTTTTGTAACAGGCTGATTGATCTTGTTCAAGTATTTTAAGAACTTTATCCTGCAGTTCCGGCGGCACAGAATCGTTTTCACGGCCCTGTTTATTGTCGGTGCTTTGCAAGCTGATTTGTTCGCGTGGCGGCAGATAAAATTCATCTGTCATGACACTGTAACGGCCGGAAATTTCATTCAACCGGGCGGTGCGGTGGCGAATCCATTGCCGCGCGACAAAAATTGGCATCTTGCAGTGCAACTCAAAAATAACGTGTTCGAATGGTGATGTGTGTTCATTTCTCAACAGGTAATCAATCAGCCCGGCATCTTCCCTGACTGTTTTAGTGCCTTCACCGTAAGAAACACGGGCTGTTTGAACAATCCGCGCATCACCGCCCATATAATCAACCAGCCTGACGAATCCCTTATCCAGCACTGGAATCTTTTGATCAAGAAGCGCTTCCGCTTCGGGGACAATAATATGTGCCATAAATATAGAACTCCTGATGAAATAATTTGCAGATATTATGTTAAACGAGGAGATGATTCAATATTTATCAGATAAAGGTTGCTTTCGTAAATCATCAAGCGCATCATAGGCGCATCATAAAAATTAAATTAAGGTGATGTGAATGGATAGATTTAAAGGAACAGGCATCAGAAATTTAAAAATGCGCGGCGGTATCTATTACTGGCGCCAGCGAATAGAAGGTGTTCAGTATTCGGAATCACTTCAGACGACAGATTTAAACGAAGCGATCTCCCGCATGAAAGAAAGGAGTGCGGCTATGAAAAGTGAAACAGCAGTGAAAGAACGAAAAACAGCAAAACAAAAAAAAGATAAAAGCAGCGAATGGGTAGATTACTGGCCGCAGTTGAAAGTGCTGGATTGTACAATCCGTGACGGTGGATTGATGAATAAGCATCAATTCAGCGACGATTTTGTGCGGGGAATTTATCATGCTCTTGTTAATGCCGGTGTAGATTATATGGAAATCGGCTATAAAGCGGATAAACAACTGTTTGATCCCTCTGAATACGGGATCTGGAAATGCTGTGATGAAGACAGCCTGAACCGTTTTTTTGAGAAAGAAGCGCCGGAAATTAAAATCAGTGTGATGGCCGATGTCGGGCGTACGGTTGAAAGTGATATCGTGCCGGCAGAAAAAAGTGTCATAGATCTCGTGCGCGTCGCCTGCTACATCAACCAGATTCCGGCAGCACTGGACATGGTGAAAGATGCAAAAGATAAAGGATATGAGGTTTCGGTAAATCTGATGGCGATTTCAACGGTGCCGGAATTTAAACTGAATAAAGGACTGGAGCTGATCGGGAAAAGTGAGGCTGATATGGTTTACCTGGTCGACAGTTTCGGCTCCCTTTACTTTGAACAGATCGATGATCTGATGCGCCGGTATCTGTCCGCTATGGAAGGCGGCAAACAGGTCGGAATTCATGCCCACAACAATCAGCAGCTGGCGTATTCAAATACGATTTTCGCGGCGATTCACGGTGCGACAATGCTTGATTCAACCATTGACGGACTGGGGCGCGGTGCCGGAAACTGTCCCACCGAACTGTTGCTGGGATTTCTGCGCAATCCAAAATTCAAATTGCGTCCGGTTATCGAAGCGGTTGAAAAATGGACGCTGCCGTTGAAAGAAACTGTTGATTGGGGATACAGCATTCCATATATGGTTACCGGACAGATTAATCAGCATCCGCGCGCGGCCATGAAACTGCGCGAAAGCAGTGAAAAAAACGAACTTATAAAATTTTATGACGAAATCACCACGATATAAAATTTAGATTTTTTAACACAGAATAGAGCTCCCCGTGACGAATCGCGGGGAGTTTTCTGTTATTAACCACCTGATTTCCATAAATAGCCTGTCATGCGGCACCGGGGTGGTATCTTGATCGAAAATCAGTCCGGCACAGATACAATTTACCGGCACAGTGAAGCCGGCGGTGATGGCGCGACAGTGACGGACTGGTGTTCAGACGCATCCGTCAGTCTCCAGTCTGAAAATTAAATTTTCTGGTGACCGTGAATGCAACAGGGGATTGCTGCGTCTGCTATGCAGATTTTTTCTTTTTTGTGCGGAGCTCGATGGGATGTGTGCGGCCTTCGACAACATCTTTAGTGATGCGGCAATGCGTAATATCGTCGCGCTGCGGAACTTCATACATGACGTCGAGCATAAGATGTTCGAGAATTGCGCGGAGTCCGCGCGCACCGGTTTTCCGTTTCAGTGCCATTTGTGCGAGCGCACGCAGTGCATCGTCATCAAAGTCCAGTTCTACACCATCCATAGCGAGCAGCTTTTTATACTGCTTAATCATGGAGTTTTTCGGCTGAGTGAGAATGTGCACAAGATCGTCTTCGGTAAGTTCCTGCAGTTGAACTGTGAGCGGCAGACGTCCAATGAATTCCGGAATGAGTCCGAATTTCAATAAATCTTCCGGCTCTATGTCCATTGTCTGCGGGCGCCACTCTTCCGGTGCCGCATTGGTCATTGCGCTGAAGCCGAGCATTTTATTTTCGGTGCGGCGCTTGATGATCTCCTCAATGCCGACAAATGCGCCGCCAACAATGAAAAGGATGTTGCTCGTATCGAGCTTGATGTATTGCTCCTGCGGATGCTTGCGGCCGCCTTTCGGCGGGATGCTGGCAACGGTGCCCTCAATAATTTTCAACAGTGCCTGCTGTACGCCTTCGCCGGAAACATCGCGCGTGATCGAAACATTATCAGTTTTGCGTCCGATTTTATCAATTTCATCAATGTAAATAATGCCGCGTTCAGCGCGTTTTGTATCAAAGTCGGAGTTCTGCAGCAGAGAAAGCAGGATGCTTTCAACATCTTCGCCGACGTAGCCGGCTTCGGTCACAGTGGTGGCATCCGTGATGGCATACGGGACATCGAGAATACGCGCAAGTGTTTTGGCGAGCAGCGTTTTGCCGGAACCGGTCGGACCGACGAGCAGCACATTACTTTTCTCAAGCTCAACGCCGTCATCCTGCGCCGTCGTATCTGTCATGCGTTTATAATGATTATGTACTGCAACGGAAAGTACGCGCTTGGCATTTTCCTGTCCGATGACATATTCATCCAGCCGAGCTTTAATTTCATGCGGTTTGAGCAGTTTAATTTCTTTTGCCGGCGGCGGCTGTTTGGCCTGCTGGGCGAAAATATTGCCGCACAGATCAACACAGCTGTTGCAAATATTAATGCCATCCGGGCCGTGAATCAGCGGCGTATTTTTCGACTCTGCTTGTCCGCAGAATGCACAGATGGATTTCGTTTTACTCATTGATTTTGTTAATTGAACCGGTTCCAGGAGCCGGTATTACACATTACATCTGTTTTGACACAACGGCGTCGATCAATCCGTATTTTACCGCCTCCTCAGCGGACATAAAGAAATCGCGGTCCGTATCTTTTTCAACAGTCTTCAACGGTTTGCCGGAATGTTCGGCGATAATTTCGTTGAGCCGGCGTTTCATGCGCAGAATTTCTTTCGTCTGAATTTCTATGTCCGTTGCCTGTCCCTGCGATCCGCCAAGCGGCTGATGGATCATAATGCGTGCATTCGGCAGTGCATAGCGCCGGCCTTTCGTGCCGGCGGTGAGCAGCACTGCACCCATACTGGAAGCCTGGCCGATGCAATAGGTAGTGATCGGACATTTTAAAAACTGCATCGTATCATAAATTGCCATGCCGGCCGTTACGACGCCGCCGGGGGAATTAATGTACATACTTATTTCTTTCTCCGCATCTTCGCTCTGCAAAAACAGAAGCTGCGCAACCACCAGATTGCTGATATCATCATTGATCGCCGTGCCGAGAAAAATGATGCGCTCTTTAAGCAGGCGTGAATAAATATCGTACGAACGCTCACCGCGTCCGGTCTGTTCGATCACAATAGGAATCAGCATCGAAGCTTTTTCGTCCATGATGTCTCCTTATTTTACTTTTGCATTTGCGAGCAGATGGTCGAGCACTTTGCCGAAACGGATCTGGTCGCGCACGTCTTCAAGCTGGTCATCTTTTTCGAGCTGCTTGCGGTATTCCGCCGCATCGCGGCGCTGACGAACTGCCATTCGTACGATTTCGTCGGAAACCTCCTGATCGGCAACATGAATATTTTCAGCATCGGCTATTGTCATCGTGATGTAACGCAGTTTCACCTGTTCATCGGCTTTGCCTTCCGCTTCTTTCAACAGCTCATCGCGCTTTTCCTCCACCTGCTCGCGCGACATACCGTTCATCAGGCGCTGCCGTGTTATATCATAAACCAGCATACGTGTCTGCTGCTTTACATCCGATTCCGGTACATCCAGTTTTGTTTTTTTCAGCAGGAATTCACAAACTTCATTCTGCCGGCGCGCGTTTTCGCGACTCTGTGCCGCTTCTTCAAGATGCGCACGAATATTCTTGCGCAGTTCGTCCTCGTTCGCAACGCGGATGCGGTTGAAAAATTCTTCATTCAGTTCCGGCAGCCTGGTTTCGCGCATACCGGTCACCTCAACCGTGTATTCCGCTTTTTTGCCGGCAAGTTCTTTTACAATAAAGTCCGCCGGAAACTTTACGGGGACCTCTTTTTTGTCTCCGATTTCCGATTTAATCAGTGCTTTACCCATGCCCGGCAGGAACGATTCATCGTTACAGGTAATCCAGTAGCCGGTGCCGCGCCCCATGCCTTTAGCTGTCGGGATAACATCTTCCAGCGGCTTACCGTCAATCGCTGCCTCATAGGAAACCTGCACCATATCGCCTTGATCGGCGGCACGGCCGGTAATGTCTTCAAACGTTGCGTGCTGCCGGCGGATACTTTCCAGCATTTCATTAACCTGCCGCTCTGTCACATCCGTGCTTTCCGCTTTTAAGGGAATGCCCTGATATTTTGGCAGTTTAAACTCCGGCGGCACATCAATGGTGACTTCAAACTCCAGCGGTCGACCTTCTTCCAGCTTCGGTTCGCTGGCATCCACCACCGCAACCACTTTAATATTCTCCTGCTCCAGTGCCTCATGGTAAAATTTCGGTATTGCGCGATCCTTTAAATCTTCGGCAATTTCCTTGGCATAGCGCCTTTCAACCAGTGCCTTCGGTGCACGGCCTTTACGAAATCCGGGAACGGCAGCGCCTTTAGCGTACCAGTTCAGCAGCTCGGCGCGTTCTGCGGCAACACGTTCTGCCGGAACTGTAATCTTCAGCAGTTCGCGGCACGGCCCGATATTCTTCTTAGCAACCTTCATCAAAATTCTCCTGATTTACAGAAACGTAAAAACAGGAAAGACTATGGGATGCCGCCGGTTTGGTCAAGCAGTCCGGTATTTCAAAACCGGACTGAAATATGCGCACCGGATTTTACAGATTGAAGTCACCGTGGAACGGCAGCGTAGTCGATAAAAATGGCAGGCTGCTCTGTGCCGGTAAGCATTGTTTTTACAAAATTCCCATTCGTACGGCGGACAGTCGCGCCGTCCGGCGGCGTTTTTATTGCGAACAGTAAATTAAAAACGGAAGCCGTTCTAACTGAAATTCAACTCGCCGGTACATTCGTCACAGTTGTCTCCCGTTACGATAGCGAACGGGGCTACTCCTGCAGAATTCTCGACCTCGTTAAAGTTATCGCTAAGACGGTATCTTTAAGATGAATATTGTGTACCGCAATCGTCCGCGCCAGCAATGATCCTTCGGCGGTTGAATCAATAATTACTCCGTTTTCAACGGCGACAATTTCAACAGCGCATGTACGGCTGCGGTATCCGGTGGATCAGGGTTGATGGCGGCGAATATTATCTTTTAAATTTACCATGGAGCGCACGAAGGTTCTGGTAAAATGAGGAGTTGAATCCCGTCTTGTGAAGGGCGTATGCTCTCAAGTTTGGAGAATAATATGTTTACTGCGGTATATGATAAAATCGGTCCGTCCGGCGCAGCGATTGCGGTGCTGGCGTTTGCAGCGGTGTATCTTTTTTTCTATGGTGTGATTTATCTACTATGGGTGCCGCGCGGATATCGTAGATTTTTTACAGCGTTGAACCAGCCCGATCCGGTAGACGAAAAACTGGCGGCGCGCAATCCGCTCAGTACGGTGCTGTGGACGACGCTTTCAAATAAACCTTTACGCGCGGAAATCCAGGATGAGGTGCAATATCTTTTTCAACGGAGTTTCAGTTCAATTTATGTGGCGCTGACAAGTTTACGACTGATTTCGGTGATGTCACCTCTGCTCGGACTGCTCGGAACGGTGCTCGGAATTTCGCGCGTATTCCACGCAATGTCACTGACGGCGGCGGCGGATAATTCCGTGCTCGCCGGTGGCATTTGGGAAGCGCTGATAACAACGATTATGGGGTTGACGGTTGCACTGCCGACACTGCTGGCTTATTATCTGCTGCGCCTGCGTGTGCGGGCGCTGATGATTGATTGTATCGAAGATATTCGTCATCTTATGGCAAAAGGGGAAGCGTCAGCTCAAACTGAGAACTAAAAGTATGCTGAGAAAATTAGAGCCACAGAAATGTATAAAAATCACACAATTATCGAGTCGGTTTTCAGAGCTGGAATAAAAATTGACTCTAAGAGCCAACGCTATGCTTTACTTCCTCTTTCGCAAAAACTCACGCTCATTCACGGTTACGATGAAAATAATACCTAATTTAAATTTTCACCATTATGTTTGACGATTTTTCATTAAATAATGAACCAGACGATGGAATTGATCTAACACCGCTGATTGATATGGTTTTCATTCTGCTGGTTTTCTTTTTCATTTCTTCCTCATTCATTCGTCCATCAATGCCGGTAAATCTGGCAAAAGCGGCGTCGGCGTCTGCAGTGGCAGAACGTAAAGAGCAACTTGTTTTTACAATTGATGCCGCCGGAGGAATTTTTCACGCCGGCATTCAAATTGAACGTTCTGAAATTCCCGTATTGATCAGTGCGAGTCCTGAGCTTGGCATCAATCTGTTTGTCGACCGCGCCGCGCCGTTCGGTGCGTTTCTGGCGGTGGTAGATGAGGCGCGTCAGTTGAATCGTGAAGATATTTCAATCACAACGCTGCCGGCAGACGGAAAGTAAAATTAACCGCGAATTCATGTGAAGGAACGCAAAGACAAAACAGACGTGACAGGGATGTCGCGTCCTGAAAAAGCGGAAGCAGCGCCAGGGGGAGGTCGCGGTTGTGTTATTCAGCGCAACTGTCAATTGCTGGCTCTGTTGTTAACCTGCCTTACATTTTTTTTTGGCGGAGTTCTGGTTTATTTGTGGCATCGGAATTTGCCGAAAAACACTCCGGCGCAGTTCAGTCTGCCGGCGGTAAAAATAAGTTTTACGCAAATTGAATTGCAGGCGGCGCCGGAAGTTTTGACGAACGAAGAACCGCCGGTGCCGGAAGTTTTGACAGAAGAAGAACTGCTGCCGCCGGAACCGGAAACAGAAATTTCACTGCAAGAGCTTCCGTCGGAAGCTGAGAACAACTCGGTTCAGGAATCGGTGGAATCGAACGCGCAAATTACGCAGGAGGCCGCCGCGCCGGAAATCGCGACGGTGCCGGCCGATGCGCTGATCATGTGGGTCCAGGGATTGATTGAAAAAGAAAAATATTATCCGGCAGTGATGGAGCGCGAAGGGCGTACAGGGCGGTTCAGTTTAACTGTAAGAATCTCTGAAGAGGGCAGAATCACAGCAACAGACATTACCGGCGGGCACGGACATTCCATGTTAAAAAACGCACTGAACCGAATGATTTCACAACTGCCCGGCAAAGAGTTCGGGCAGCCTCTGCCGACGGCGAAAACGCTGTATTTTGAATTTGAATTCAATCTCGAATAATGCGTTCCAGTGCGGTGTTAAACGTTTTGCTCGGGCGCATCGCTGCAGAAGTTAATTTTTTATCAGGGCGGTAATAGCCGCCGATATTAACGGGTTGACCCTGCACGGAATTTAATTCGCCGGTAATTTTCTGTTCGTTGCGTTTTAATGCGTTTGCAAGCGGTATAAATTTATTTTTCAGTGCAATATCTTTATCCTGTGCCGCGAGTGCTTCAGCCCAGTAGAGTGCGAGATAGAAGTGACTGCCGCGGTTATCGAGTCCACCGAGTTTGCGTACCGGCGATTTATTTTCCATAAGAAATTTTGTATTCGCGGTATCGAGTGTTTCAGCAAGCACCTGTGCTTTCGGATTTTTAAAAACAATGGCAAGGTGTTCCAGTGAAACGCTGAGTGCGAGAAATTCACCAAGCGAATCCCAGCGCAGATAGTTTTCGTTTAAAAACTGCTGCACGTGTTTCGGTGCGGAACCGCCGGCGCCGGTTTCAAAAAGGCCGCCGCCGTTCATAAGCGGAACAATGGAGAGCATTTTTGCGCTGGTGCCGAGTTCGAGAATCGGGAAAAGGTCGGTGAGATAATCGCGCAGCACGTTACCGGTAACGGAAATGGTATCAAGTCCCGCTTTGGCGCGCTCAAGTGTAACGCGTGTGGCTTCGACCGGCGCAAGAATACGGAGATCTATTCCGGCGGTGTCGTGGTCTTCCAAATACATTTTAACTTTTTTGATAAGCTGTGCATCGTGTGCACGGTTGGGATCAAGCCAGAAAATTGCCGGTGTGCCGGTGATACGCGCACGGGTAACGGCAAGTTTAACCCAGTCGCGAACCGGCGCATCTTTAGTTTGGCATGCGCGCCAGATGTCACCGGCCTCAACCTTATGTTCCATTAAAAGTTTTCCGGCAGTATCAATCACACGCACAGTTCCCGCTGCCGGAATTTCAAACGTTTTATCGTGCGAGCCGTACTCTTCGGCTTTTTGTGCCATGAGTCCGACGTTCGGAATGGTGCCCATGGTGACTGGATCAAACGCGCCGTTCGTTTTACAGAAGTTAATGGTTTCGGCATAAACGCCGGCGTAACTGCGGTCGGGAATAATAAAGTTGGTGTCCTGCTGTCTGCCGGTTTTATTCCACATTTTCCCGGATGCACGGATGGCAGCCGGCATGGATGCATCAATAATAATGTCGCTCGGCACATGCAGATTCGTGACACCCCTGGCGGAATCAACCATGGCGATATCCGGTGAGGATTCATAAACGGCATTCAAATCTGCTTCAATTTCCGCTTGTTGTTCCGGCGGCAGCGCGGCAATTTTTGCATAAAGATCGCCGAGCCCGTTGCGTGTGTCTACACCAAGTTTTTTTAAAATTCCGGTGTGTTTTTTAAAAACCGATGCGAAGAAAACATTAACGCAGTGTCCGAAAATAATCGGGTCGGACACTTTCATCATCGTAGCTTTTAAGTGCACTGAAAAAAGAAGGCCGGCGTTTTTTGCAATATCGATCTGTTCAGCAAAAAACTGATCAAGTGCTTTAACACTCATGAACGTTCCATCAAACACTTCACCGGTTTGCAATGTCAGCTTTTCTTTAAGCATAATCACATCGCCGGAATCGCTGATCAGTTCAATTTTTACCGTGGTTGCTTCGGAAACAGTCACTGATTTTTCATTACCATAAAAATCACCGGCAGACATGCTGGAGACAATGGATTTTGATTCCGGCGACCATGTCCCCATGTGATGCGGATTATTCCGGGCATACTGTTTTACGGCGGCGGCAGCACGGCGGTCGGAATTTCCTTCGCGCAGTACCGGATTGACGGCGCTGCCTTTAATTCTGTCGTAGCGCGCCTGAGCTGCCGGATCTTCATAATCGGGCAGGGCAAATCCTTGTGATTGCAGTTCGGCAATACACGCTTTCAGTTGCGGAACGGATGCAGAAATATTCGGCAGTTTAATAATGTTTGCTTCGGGATTCAGCGTCAGTGCGCCGAGTTTGGCGAGATCATCAGCAACGCGCTGTTCCTCAGTAAGAAAATCAGGGAACGCGGCGAGGACCCGTCTGGCAAGCGAAATGTCGCACGGTTCAACAGGGATTCCGGCAGCACCGGTAAACGTCTGAACGATCGGCAACAACGAGTGTGTGGCGAGTGCCGGGGCTTCATCGGTGAGTGTATAAAAAATTCTACCGTTATTATTCACAAGGGTTTTGCTCCAGGAGTAAAAACAAACTATCTATGGGAAAGGCGGCGAGATGTCAATAAAACGGATGATTCATTCCGTGCCGGAATATTTAGCAAGCATATCAATTCACGGATTAAATTTTATCATTCAAGCACCATGAATAAGGGTAGGCAGGAATACCCGCCCACATTTATCGGCGCTCGCAGGCGCAGGAGCCGGCGGTTTTTTGCCGGATAGAACCGAAAACACACCGGCTCAAGAGTGATTAGCGTATCTATCTGAGATCGCAAAAGTCCGGTTAGAACAATGGAAACTGATCTGAAAACGCGATGACTTCGGTGCGCAGTTCAGCCAGGTGCTTTTCGTTTTCGATATTTTCGGTAACGGCTTTGAAGAATTTAGCGATCTGTACCATATCTGCTTCTTTCATGCCGCGCGTGGTGACTGCCGGCGTGCCGAGGCGTACACCGGAAGTAACAAACGGGCTTTTCTTATCGAACGGGATGCCGTTTTTATTTGCAGTGATCGACGCTTTGTCCAGTGCATTCGCGACGTCCTTACCGGTGAACCCTGCGGCGCTGACGTCGACAAGTATCATGTGATTATCCGTGCCGCCGGAAACAATACGGAAGCCGTTTGTTTGCATTGCTTCGGAAAGAGCTTTAGCATTTTTCACAACCTGCTGCTGGTAAATCGTAAATTCCGGCGTGAGCGCTTCACCGAGTGCGACGGCTTTGGCGGCGATGACGTGCATAAGGGGTCCGCCCTGCAGGCCGGGGAAAATCTGCCGGTCGATGTCCGCTGCAAATTTTTCTTTGCAGAGGATCATGCCGCCGCGCGGACCACGCAGTGTTTTATGCGTGGTCGTCGTCACAAAATCGGCATCCGGCACCGGGCTGGGGTGACAACCGGCAGCGATGAGTCCGGCGATGTGTGCCATATCGACCGTTAAATAAGCGCCAACGGAATCGGCGATTTTGCGCAGCCGCTTAAAATCGATGATGCGCGAATAGGCACTCGCACCGGCGACAACCATACGCGGTTTATGTTTTTCGGCAAGGCGCTGCACGTCATCGTAATCAATCTGCTCGGTATCTTTGTGAACACCGTAAGGAATGATATTGAAAAACCGGCCGGAAAAATTCATCGGATGACCGTGCGTTAAATGTCCGCCTTCCGCGAGGCTCATGGCCAGAATCGTATCGCCGGGTTCGAGTACGGAAAAATAGGCGGCCATGTTGGCGGAGCTGCCGCAATGCGGTTGAACGTTCACGTGTTCGGCACCAAAAAGCTCTTTTGCACGGTCGATGGCAGTCTGTTCGGCGATATCGACACATTCACAACCGTTATACCACCGTTTTTTCGGATACCCTTCAGCATACTTATTGGTCATGCGCGAGCCCTGTGCTTCACGTACTGCCAGCGAAACAATATTTTCAGATGCGATGAGCTCGATGTTATGTTTCTGGCGCACATCTTCTTCACGCATAGCTTTATAAATTTCCGGATCGGAGTCATACAGCGCTCCGGCATCGTTGCAGGTCGTTTTTCCGTACGCCTTGATTTTATTCACGCGGCGCTCATGGCGTCCGCCTTCCTCCGGTTTATTGCTCAGCCACGCTTCGAGAATTTGAAATGAAACATCATCCGGCACATTATGTGCACCGAGGCAGAGGATATTTGAGGCATTATGGATACGCGTCAGTTTCGCCATCTCCGGCGTCACACACACCGCTGCGCGCACGCGCCGGAATTTATTCGCCGTGATACTCATGCCGATTCCCGTATTGCAGATCAAAATCCCCTGATCTGCATCGCCGGTGGAAACCTTGTCAGCAACCTGTGCTGCGTAATCCGGATAGTCGACAGAATCCGTTGTAAACGACCCGACATCGTCAATTTCGATATTTCTATTTTTCAGAATTTCAACGAGCTTTTTCTTTAGTTCAACGCCGCCGTGATCTGAACCAATTGCGATCTTCATCAGTTATTTCCTCTCTTCCAGCATGTAAATAATTAAATCGGGCAGGGCGGCATCAATTTCATCGCGCACATGCCGGTATACACCGAGCGCCTCACCTGCCGGGTCATCAATATCAGCCGCCAATTCTGCTGAGCCGAACGATTTAAGCAAGAAAACTTTTCCGGAGCTTTGCGGTGCCAACTGCAGAATTGAATCGAGGTGACCGCGCGTCATCGCAATCAGCAGGTCGGCGCCGGAAATCAGCTTTTCCGTTAGCGGCTGCGACCGGTGCGCTGAAATATCGATACCCTTTTCTTTTAATGCCGCAACCGCATTAGGACTCACCGGGAAACCGGCGCCGGCAAATACACCGGCTGACGCAATCCGCCAGCCGTTTTCCGGCGGCAGCAGTTTTTTCATTAAACCTTCCGCCATCGGGCTCCGGCATGTATTTCCTGTGCAGACAAAAATAAGTTTTTTCATTTAAAGGTTTTTAGTCATTTATTATTTTGATTTTTTTATAAAAAATTTTATTTTTTATTAAGCAACATTACTATTTTCGTTCATTGAAACCGAAGTTGATGCAACAGGCGTTTATCTCTTGGCTTGGTAAAAATAGTCGAGAGTTTGGCCGTTCAATGTTATTCTGATCTCTTTCCACATCGGCATGTATCTATCCATCAATGCAATAAATTTTTCATCGTGTTTTTTTTCGATAAAATGAACCAATTCATGGAGTATGACATATTCAAGGCACTCCGGTGTTTTCTTGGCAAGCTGCAGATTTAACCATATTTTCCCTGTTTTTGTATTGCACGTTCCCCAGCGGGTCGTCATGTATTTTGTTTGCCATCCTGATACTTTCACTCCTGTAATTTTTTCCCATTTAGGCAGGAGTTGTTCAACTTTCGCTTTTAGCAATTCTCGATACCACTCGCGTACAAAGTTCTTATGCTGTTCGACGCTGCTTTCTTTGCGGACGGTTAAAATCGCTTTATCACCGGATAATACTAACGAGTTTTTGGTACCGTACTCCGTTTGAAGATAGTATTGCTTGCCCCAGACATAAAGGGTTTCGCCGGAAACATACTCACGTTCCGATTGGCGCGGCTGGTTGTCGAATTTGGTGATCTGTTTCTTAATCCAGCTGGTTTTTGTTCGCACGAAGCGTTCTACCGCCGCATCGCTCATTGAGAGCGGAACCGATACCGTTACATGCCCATCCGGCGGCTTGACGTAAAGATGCATATTTTTAATATTTTTCTTGTGCACCTCTATTAGTATGCCGGAAACGTTCAGCACTTAATATTCTCCTTGTTCTACAACGATATTGTAGACACGCTCAACCTCATTTGTATCATTTAAAACCTGATACAAGGCCTGCTTAATTCTGCGTTCTTTAAATTCATTGTGACGGAAGTCTGCCTGTCTGCTGCTCTGGACAGCCTCATCAATAGCAAGAGCCAGCTGCTCGTCTTCGTCACAATTATCGTAGAAAGCCCGTAATGCCCCGCTGCGGCGGATACTGTCTGGATAGCGGGCATTGTTTTCGGGCGTTTCCGTGTTCTTAACCAGTTCGATATACTTTTCGAGCAGTTGTTCGTAAGCAATCGCACCCTCACGCCGCGCCTTTATCAATTCGTCAAGGATGGCCGACATCTTCTCATAATACTTCGGATTGATGAGAATTTTTTCGACTACCTTTTTGCGAATGTTGTTTTCAATCGCCTCAGCGACAGCTTCTTTGCCTTTGCCGCCTAGTTTCTCACCTTGTGCCTGCACAAAGTCGAGTAGAGTGAAATCATCGAATTCACCGATTTTACGGCTATCATCGGCTTTGATGTAGGTATCAATCAGGCGGCGCATATCCGCCTCATACGATTTGAGGTCGATAAAGTCACCGCTGGCATTGCCGATAATTTCTTTCAACGCAATGTAAAAGGTGACTTTCTTATCAACTTCCGACAGCTCGATTGGCGTATATCCGGCTTCGATCATTTCGCCTTTAATTTCCGCATAGGCACGAACGAGACGGTTCACCAGTTTGTACAGCTTTTCGCGGCTGCGAGAACATGATTCATCATCGATACCGCCCACTCCGTCTTCGCCGCAAAAGTAATAAATATAATCAATTTCAGATCTGGGTACAGGAACGCCGCCGCAGAGGTCGTCCAGTTCTTCCAGCGTCAGGTTGAGGTATTTTTTTGCTTCTTCCAGCCGGTCTTTTATCAGGCCTTCTATGTCCTCGGCAGCATATCCCTCGAATGCACCTGATGTGTATTTGTTAATGGCATTCGCTAAACTGCCGAATAATTGCTTATAGTCCACGATATAGCCGAAATCTTTTTCTTCGCCATCTAAGCGGTTGACGCGACAGATGGCTTGGAACAGACCGTGGTCGTGCATGGACTTGTCGATATATAGAAAAGTGCAGGGCGGTGCGTCAAAGCCTGTCAACAGCTTGTCTACCACAATGAGCAATTTCATCTGTGCCGGTTCTGTGACAAATTTACGTTTCGCTTCGGATTCAAAGTCTTCTACGCTTTGTCCATTAAGCATTTTTTTATAAACTTCGTATTTCTCAAATTCCTCTGCATCTTCGGCTTCGGTGCGGAGATTACTTTCAAGCGGTACAAACGAGGTCACAATAGCGCATTGCCTGAAACCTCTCGTTTGGAATATCTCATAATACTTACAGGCGGAGTAAATCGAATCTGCCACAAGCATTGCGTTTCCATTCCCGTCTGCGAGACGGTTTTTGATGTCAAAGTCGGCGATAATGTCCTCGGCAATAATTTCAAGCCGTTTGCGGGAGGAGTAGACCTTCTGCATATTGCCCCATTTTGACTTGAGTTTCGCTTTGGCGGCGTCATTCAGCCCGCGGGTTTTGGCATCAAAGTAAGCGTCAATTTTATCTTGTTGTGTAACAATTTGTTCAATATCGCGGGCTTCATAGCGCAGGTCGAGAACAACGCCATCGGCTACGGCCTCGTCATACTTATAGGTGTGGATATATCCCGGCGAAAAAACCTCAATACTTGTTTTTCTGTCTTTGACGAGTAGCGGCGTGCCGGTGAAACCAATAAAGATAGCAGTCGGTAAAATTTCTTTCATTGCTTCGTGTAAAAGGCCGCTTTGCGTTCGATGACATTCATCCACAAACACAACAAAATTGCCTTTGGCCTTAAAATTCACCGGTAGAGCGACCTTTAACTCTTTTATAAATTGCTCGACCGACTTTTTTGCTTGGAGTTCACTGGCTTCGGAGTTTGTGCGAACGCCGAATTTGAAAATCAGCGAACAGATAAGTCTCTTGTCGGTTTTGTCCAGCTTATCTACAAGATCAGCGCAGGAGGATGTTCTGTAAACCTGTTCGTCGACTCCCTTGTAGACCTTCTCCATTTGATCATCCAGTTCGTCGCGGTCGGTGACAATAAGAACGCGTGCGGTGGGATTGGTTGCCAGTATCCACTTGGAGAGCCACACCATCGTCAGCGTTTTGCCGCTGCCTTGGGTGTGCCAGATAATACCACCTTGTTTTCTGTCCAGTTTAGTTTGGGCTTTTTTGATGCCAAAATACTGATTATGGCGGCAGACCTTTTTCACGCCTTTGTCGAATACGACAAAGTTGTGGACAAGATCGAGAAAACGCCGTTTTTGGAACATGCTGAACAACTGCCAGTCCAGTTTATCAGGAAGCGAGACACACGTCTCATTAATATCTATTGAAACATCATCAAGTGGCTGCGCCGTTGTATTAACGGCATCGTTTTTCCATTCGAGATAATATTTTTCCGGTGTTTCAATTGTACCGAAACGCAACCCTTCGCTGGAATTGCCCGCCATCACGAATTGAATGGTCGTGAAAAACGGCCTATTAAAATGCTCATTCTGGTTTGAGAGGTTTTGCCGTATGCCTTGCGAAACAGAAACAGTGGACTTCTTCAATTCGATTACCGCTACGGCGATGCCGTTGATGTAAATCACAAGGTCAGGCCGGCGTTCAGAATTGTTCTTAATTGTCACCTCTTCAGCGATGGCAAACTCGTTATTCCGGGGATGCTCCCAGTCGATAAAGTACACGGTCTTTTCCGGTTCGCCGGAATTTTTTTTGATTTTTGCGCCATATTTTAGAAGCGAATAAACATCCTGATTGGCTTTGTATAAACCCTGTTGCAGGTTGCCTGCCGTTTTTTGGAGTTCAAAGACCGCTTTCTCCGCGAGGCTCATGCTGTAGCCGCGACCGGTAAGATTTGCCGTCAGTTTATCGGCATCAATATTGCTGTTTATTCTGTCGCGCCGGTCGCCGTAATAGGTGTATCCCAACGTATTCTGAAACAGCTTAATGACGCGTGCTTGAGTTTTACGCTCAGCTTCGTTAATCTTCGGCATGGTTATTGTCCTCCCCGCCGGACTTCTTCAAGCATCCGAGTTTTTTGACAGCCCGGTCAAAATCACTTTCAAACCGCTTCATTTCCCGTTCACGATAAATTTCAAATTCTCTTTCGGCCTTTTCAATAGCCTTTTTATGCGAAATACGTCCCGTATCTTGTAATACTTTGCGGCGCAGGGCAATAATCTGATTGTCCAGCGCGGAAATCCAATCAGCCATTGCCATGGGCTGCTGTTCCAATGCCTGAAACTCCGCATAGTCCAAAAATTGAGAAACGAGCAGATTCAGCCGGGTAAGTTCAATCTTAGACAAATAATTTTTGGCAATTTTTACATCATCCTTTGTGATGTAATCTCCCTTAAAATTCGTCATACCCACGAAAGGTTTATCTCTGTATACGCGGTCATGAATGAGTTCTGCAGCGGTATGAGAATGCACCGCAAAATGCAGTTTGTTCTGGACCGTGGCAAAGAAGCTTTTTGTCATATCCGAACGGGGATCATAGTCGATCGCGGTGGCATAAATATCTGTGACCTGTTGATAAAAATTCCGCTCCGATGAACGGATGTCACGGATACGCTGGAGCAGTTCGCGGAAATACCGGCTGCCGCCCTGTTTCAGTCGCTCATCATCCAGAGCAAACCCTTTTTGAATATATTCATGCAATCGTTGGGTCGCCCAGCGGCGGAAACGGGTGGCGACCTGCGACTGTACCCGGTAGCCGATAGCGATAATCATATCAAGGTTGTAATGATCGATATTCCGCTTTACCTGCCGTTGCCCCTCCGTGCGAACTAACAAGAATTTCTTGTAAGTTGACTCCGGCAGTAATTCGCCGTCAGCATAAATATTCTTAATATGCTGATCGATATTCTGCTGTGTCGTATCATAAATCTCAGCAATTTGAAGCTGGGGCAGCCATATATCCTCGCCGGAGAAACGTACGGACACCTTAGTGATGCCGTTTTCATCCTGATAAAGGATAATTTTGTTCTCTGACTTATCCATTATGGCTTGCTTCTTTCTATCCAAAAAGTTCATTGCTCCATTTGATGGCGCGGGCGATATTGGTGTCAGAAAAAATTTCCCGCTTCAACTTTGCTTTCCATTCTTGACTGGCTTGAATTATTGCCTTTACAGTATTCACAGTTACCGGTTTGCCTGCTTCCCTCAACTCAACCCTCGCCATATCCACTGTTGTCAGAAGTTCTAACTCATCCCGGCGATTCTTGATGTACTTGAACTGTTCCAGCCATTTCAAAGGGTTGCTGCCATGCCATTCTATAAAATATCTTTTTGCCTGGTCAATATTCTCTCCCGCAAGCATCGCTTGATATGTCGTACCTTTATAGATCGCTTTTTTTGTCGTGATATATCTGTTCGTTTTCGCAATCGGTAATGCGGTTTTATATTTCAACTCCGCATTATAGGGACCCGCCGCTAATTTATGATAGCCCATGGCAACACCCTCCATGTGACGATGTAGCAAATAGGGAAGTTTTTGTGCATAAAACGGAGTCAGCGGATATTTTTCCGTTGCATACAACTCTGTGACAACGCCAAGAATTACAGCATTTTCTATCGCTTTATTATGCCCTTTAGACGATTGCTCTGCGGGTTTTGCTTTCGGTAATTTAATAATCTTCGGAGCGCTAATTGTTTCAGCGGCATCGTTCTGCTTCACAAGGCGGATTCTGCCAGTGAGCAGTTCGCTCATCATGCCTTGCTTGATGTACTTTGCTTTGTTCAGCTTTGCGGTGAGCGCGTCGATTCCTGCATCCATGTCGGAGAGGACTTCAGCGATGGCGGTTTGCTCTTTCTTATCATCAGGACAATATACTTCAAATTTCTCTATGATTCCTGCCGATAAACTTGGAACGCCCGAGGCTTCATTTAGATTCGCCCAATCTATAGTGCAAAAAAGATAATACAGATACTTGGAGTTTTTTGATTCATCAATAATCGTATAAAAAAGCGTGTCAATGGTCCAGAATGGCACATCCATGTACTGCGGCTTGTCGATTGTTCCTTTTCGACCAATCAAAACAGATGGCCGATTATACAGGAAGGTGTTCGTTCTACCTATTTCACCGCTAGTTGCTAATATTGGATATTTACCTCCAGCAACTTCAATTTCCTGCTGATTCTTGCCATGCCCAATTTTTAGAACTTTGCTTAATGGTTCTTCCACCCATTCCCCGCTGAATCCCGGCAAGCGGCGCTTGCCTGTGAGCAGTTCCTGCATTGCACCTTGTTTGAGAGTGCGTTTCTTGGCTATCAGCTTCTCGAGCGCGGCGCTGTATGCGTCCGTGTCCGACAGCGCGGTTGCAATGGCGCGTTGTTCGTCTTTATCAGGTGGAGTCAGAATCTCAATATTTCCAAGAGCAGTTTTTGAAATTTCTAAAAAAGTAGAACCAGAAGCCCATTCTATCATTTTAGACTTCATAGGCTGAATTGCATAATAAAGCCATTCGTTGTCTGTATTATCGAAACATACAAGATTCTTAAAACCTTGATTCGTTGCAGTTGGCTGTGCTGCTATGGCTAATTCGCCAATGGTTGCACGGGTGCAGAGCAGGAGTGTTCCTGTCGGCAAAAGAACCGCCGCACTGTTTGCAAGACCTTTTTCTGTAATTTTCCGTTCCGACGAGGATAAATATTTGGTTTTTTGTCTCGTAATATCGGTTGGGGAAATCCAAACAATACTGCCATCCCAGTATTCGCTGATAACCGTGCTCGGTGTTCCTCCGCTAATAATGTTTGCCAATTTTTGAATTGGCTTTGAAGTCCATTCCTTCACCATTTATATCCCATCCTTTCCAGATGAGATTTCACCTTGTTTTCAAGCTCAGCAACATCAACCTCAAGTTGTGGCATTGTCTTTTCGTAGCGGTCAGCGAGCTCCGTCACCCGCTCGGAAATACGGTGGCTCACTGCCGTGTAAAG
The DNA here is from genome assembly GCA_041656295.1 of Kiritimatiellales bacterium. Lineage (NCBI taxonomy): Bacteria > Pseudomonadati > Kiritimatiellota > Kiritimatiellia > Kiritimatiellales > Kiritimatiellales bacterium. The sequence goes on from JBBADV010000010.1 coordinate 59,839, forward strand.
CGCATACACGCCGGTAATAAGTGAACGGTACCACTTGCGGTTTAAGAGCAGTTCCATGCACTCATCATCCGACAGTCCGGCATATTGGTCGCGAGCTTTTTTATCGAGAGCGGCACGAAGACCTTTGACCATTTTTGTACCCTCGTCAACTCGCGTCATTAAATTTTGCAGCTTTTGCAAAATCGCCTTGTCTTCGGTATCAAGCTCTTTGTCTTTCAGCCGTTTTTTCAGCCCCGCTTTATCGAGATTGCCATTGTCCTTCAGCACTTTACCGATGATGAAATCTTCTTCGGCGTTTTCAAGCATTTCATCCAGTTCTGCCTGCGCGGTCGCGATAATCGTATCCGCATTATCAACGGCTTTCTGTTCGTCGGAAAAAAACATTTCTATAATCAGGTTTTTCGGCACGAGTTTGCCGTCCCACCCGGTTTCTACAGTTTTCTTTACCTTAGTTTTCTTGTTTTCAGTCGTTTTGGTGAGCACCTCGATATTCCGCACAGCCTTATAGCCGTCCTGTACGACAAGATACATATCGTCGGACATGGTTTCGTTCCAATAAGACAGCAGCACCTCGTAAGCATCATATTTGTCTACGAGCGTCACAGGTGTAAATTCTTCGATAATTTTTTCGGCAATTTCTGCAATCAGCAGTTTCGGCTTTGTCTTGCTGTTAATGTTGCGCAGCCTGCTGTCAACTTTCTTTACCCACTGTTCAAAGGCGCGTTCCACTTTATCGGCGTATGCGGAAAAATCACGCTCGCCATAGATAGTATCCCGAATGGTGCCTTTTTCCACAGCAAGGGAATAAAAGCCCTTGCGTAACGGATTGAACAACTCTTCTCGCAGCCTTGGAAATGTTTTCCAGTAAAGCGACAGGCTTTCCACATCGCCGGAAGGTATGCCGCCGTTCAAGTGACCATCTATATTTTGGATATCCTCGACCGCTCCGCTGTCAATGTAACGGGGAATATTGAGGTTGTAAGCGTTCTTTTTTCTTATTTCCGCGAAAGGTACAAAACGAGCATATTTCGGATCGGTCTTTGTCTTTGGATTATCCACAAGATGATTGAAAACCGTGGTGATTTTATAAACATCCCGTTCGCGCAGGCGGTTCTTATTGCCGTCTTTGATGAAGTCGCGGCTTGCGTCGATCATGATAGTGCCGGTGCGTTCGTCGGAATTTTTCTTATCGATGACGATGATACAGGCAGGAATGCCTGTGCCGTAGAAAAGGTTGGATGGCAGGCCGATGATGCCTTTAATCAGGCCGCGATCAATAAGCGACCGGCGGATCGTCGCTTCGGCATTACCGCGAAATAAAACACCGTGAGGCAGAATAACCGCCGCCTTGCCATTACGTTTCAGGGACTTGATGATGTGCAGAAGCCACGCAAAATCACCGTTTTTCTGCGGTGGACGGTCTCCGTAACCATCAAAGCGTCCGTATTCTTTCAGGCCATGCGTCCAGTTCTTGTCTGAAAACGGAGGATTGACCACAGCAAAATCGAATTGACGGATCGCGCTGTCGTCGTTTGGATTCATATATTGCGGGTCGGAGAATGCACTGTACCCGCCCTTGATTTCAGCGGTTGCACGATTATGCAAAACCAGGTTCATGCGGGCAAGGCCGGCTGTTGTACTCTCTTTTTCCTGCCCATAAATCGCCACATCAACGGGCGCGGCTTCGGCGGCTCGAATCAAAAGTGAACCTGAACCGCATGCCGGATCATACAGAGTAATGTCGTTGCCGCGGGCATGTTCGATACCTACGACCTTGGCAAGAATTCTCGATACCTCGGCAGGGGTATAAAACTGCCCCTTACTCTTGCCGCTTTCGGTAGCAAAGTTTCGCATCAGATATTCATAAGCATCACCGATAATATCATCGCCATCGGCCCGGTTTTTAGAAAAATCTGGCATTTGGTCACGGAAAATGCCGAGCAGTTCGGAGAGTTTGTCGACCATCTCCTTGCCTTTGCCCAGTTTGTCTCCATCGTTAAAATGCGCGTTATCTATAACTCCTCGGAGATTGTTGGCTTCGGCAAGTTTGGCGATGATTTTATCCATCTCTTCACCGATGTTCTTGTTGCCAATAAGCGCAAGCATATCATCAAAGCTCCCGCCTTTGGGAACATCAATCTCGCCGTAAGTAACGCCTTTAAATTTATCTGAGACATACTTAACGAACAGTAGCGTCAGAATGTAATCCTTGTATTGCGAACTATCCATACCGCCGCGCAAGCTGTCGCAACTCGCCCACAGGCTGGAATACAGTTCACTTTTTTTTACCGCCATTAGCTATCTCTCCCTTGTATATAAATCATACTTTTCGTTGAAGCATACACGCATCAATTGTTCCTCAGATATTGCACCGGCACGCAGAATTTCTACACCGTTTCCGGTGCACCGGACAACCGTGCTTGGAATTTTTCCCGTCGTCGTTCCAGCGTCGAGAAACAGTGCAACGTGCTCGCTTAATGTTTCGAACGCTTCCTGCACCGTAACTGCATCTGCGCCGCCGCTTTTATTCGCACTCGTCAATGCAACCGGACGACCGAACTCGCGCGCGATTGCCAGCGGCACCGCGTGCGCCGGAACGCGAAAACCGGTATTTCCTTCCGGTGTTTCTAAAATAATGGTTAGCGGCCCCGGCCAATATTTTCCGGCGAGTTTTTCGGCGGCTTCAGTAAAAACTGCACCCGAATTTTTTACCTGTTCAATTCCGGCGGCGAGACGTGCAACCGGTTTGCCGCGTTCGCGTTCTTTGGCAGTGTAAAGTTTTTCGATAAATTCCGGCGCACAGGCAATCCCGTAAACCGTCTCCGTCGGGATCACAATCAGATGTCCGGCGCTCAGCAGTTCGCATGTGCGCCGGATAATGTCCGGCGCCGGATTTTTCGAATCAATTTTAACAACTCGATTCATTAAATATTTCTCACGAATAACACGAATCACGAATCTGGGAAAAATTATTCATGTTATTCGCGGGCGATTCTTAAATTATTCAATTTCTTTTGCAGTTCGGCATCGGATGCGAGTACTTCATCACGTATATCTTTTTTAAACTGTGTCAGCTTACCGGCGAGTGATTCATTGGTAAGCGCCAGCATCTGCACTGCCAGAATGGCGGCATTCACCGCACCGGCTTTGCCGATAGCCATCGTTGCGACCGGAACGCCGCGCGGCATCTGCACCGTGGACAGCAGCGAATCCATGCCATCCAGTGACCATGCCGGCATCGGAATGCCGATCACCGGCAGCGTTGTGTGTCCGGCGAGAACACCGGCGAGATGCGCCGCACCGCCGGCGGCGCCGATAATCACCTTAAACCCGTTCGCTTTTGCATTCTTTGCAAACTCGCACGCTTCGTGCGGCGTACGGTGTGCCGACATCACCTTCACGTCTGCATCTACGCTGAATTTTTTCAACGTCTGAAAACAAAGCTCGACCACATCCCAGTCACTCGAACTCCCCATTACAATAGCAACCTGTTTGTCAGCCATGATTAACTCCTTTCCAATTCACGGTGAGCGATATCATTACGGTAAAACGCATTTTTCCATGAAATTTTTTTGACAGCGTCGTAGGTATTGTCGACCGCCTCGCGCAACGTTTTGCCGAGCGCGGTGATGCCAAGCACGCGTCCGCCGGCGGTGACAACCTTGTCGTCTTGCAACGCCGTTCCGGCATGAAAAACCACAGCGGTTTCGCCGGCGCTAGCGATGCCGGCAATTTCATCGCCTTTCGGATAGTCGCCGGGATAGCCGTCTGCCGCCATGACGACGCATACAGAATGCTCCGGCTTCCATTTTACCAAATCTTCGGAAAGTGTGCCGTCGATGCACGCCTCGAGTGCCGGAATAATATCGCCGTCCCAGCGCGCGAGTACGGCTTGCGTTTCCGGATCGCCGAAGCGGCAGTTAAATTCAATGACGCTCGGCTGGCCGTTATCAATCATCAGTCCGGCATACAGCACGCCTTTATAAGTGATGCCGCGCTTTTTCAGTTCGGCGAGCGTACGGCCGTACACTTCGGTGCGGACTTTTTCAAGCACCGCTGCGGTGGCAACCGGCGCCGGTGAATAGGCGCCCATGCCGCCGGTATTCGGTCCGCAATCACCGTCAAACGCACGTTTGTGATCCTGTGACGACGCAAGCATAACGACATGCTCGCCGTCGATCAGCGCGAGAATCGAGGCTTCTTCACCGGGCAGAAAATCTTCAATGACTATTTGATTCCCGGCATCGCCGAACGCTCCGCCGAGCGCATCACGAATGGCTGTTTCCGCCTGTTCAGCGGTTTCGGCGACAGTGACGCCTTTGCCGGCGGCAAGTCCGTCGGCCTTAATCACAACCGGAGCGCCGCGTTCACGGACATACGCATACGCTTCGTCGGCATTCGTAAACACCGCGCTCGCCGCCGTTGGAACGCCGGCGGTCTGCATGATTTCTTTCGCAAATTGTTTGCTGCCTTCCAATGCGGCGGCGGCTTTGCACGGACCGAATACACGGAACCCGCTTGCTTCCAGTGCATCCGTTATACCGGCACAGAGCGGGGCTTCGGGCCCGACGATGGTTAAATCCGGTTGATGCGCTTCCGCCCATGCGACAATACCGTCGATATCTGTAGCGGAAAGCGGCAGATTGGTGCCAAGTTCTGCTGTGCCGGCGTTGCCGGGTGCACAGAAAATTTCGGGCGCACGCGAATCATTTTTTAATTTCCAGCACAGCGCATGCTCACGGCCGCCGTTACCAATCACCAAAACCTTCATCCCCTAATCCTTTCAACAAGATCGTACATTTAGCCCGAAAATCCGCCGGCGGACAAGCCAATCGTATCTTATGCCGCCGGTTATTATGTATACGATTCATAGAGATTATTTCAATTTATCAGTACTCTATTTTTACTGGGGAAAGAAGTCCGGTAGCGTTTTCAATGGATAAATCGTTACGAAGAATCAGAGGATACCGGATTTATTTGTTGTCGTTGCGGCATTGCGCGCGTCCGACTCTGCGTAAATGGAGACCACGGTATCCTTCACATAGCCTTGAAGGTTGAAAGAGCTGAAGCATAGGCGTCCACATAACCCCCTGCCTTCAGGACAGGGATCATGAGTAGCTCATTTTTGAGTTGCGCGGAAAACGTAATCCCGGGATTGAGCGCATTGAAAGCGAATGAAAACAGCTTCACGAATTTTCTCTGTCCAGATTTAGCAGTTGACTTTCAATTCATTTATCACAGAATCCGCAGCTCATTTTTGCCGGCGTAGCTCAGTGGTAGAGCAGCTGATTTGTAATCAGCTGGTCGGGGGTTCGAATCCCTCCGCCGGCTCCAGTTTAAAGGCAATTTCGTTCAGTAATGACAGAGGTTTCGTGAAGCATTGCCCTTTTAACTCCAGTTTTAAAAACTACTGATATTCGGTGCTCAAAAGCGAGATTTATTGGTCGCGGCGGGAAAGGCTCTCACCGGAATTTTCAACATTCATCCGGTGCCGGATTTGCCGGCACACGGTGTGGAACGGATTTAGAAATACTGCGCGTAGAGGGTTTTGAGCCGGTTTTAGCGGCCCACCGTCTTAAGATGCGAAGCCGTATCAGGAAAAAGGCGTCCGTGAAATAATCAATGAGGTGAAGAGAATGAAATTAAGAGACCGGTATATAAAACTTGTTGAATGGTCGCCGGAAGATGGTTGCTATGCAGGAACCAGCCTCGGGCTTTTTTCCGGCGGCATTCATGGAAAAAATGAAGTCGAAGTATATCGCAAGCTCTGTGAAATGATTGATGAGTGGATTGAAATCTACCAGCAAGACCGCCAAAAACTGCCGCCGGCGACGGTTAAAAACTATTCCGGAAAATTTCTGCTGCGAACCGGCACAGGATTGCATAAGGCTATTGCTGTGCGGGCGATGGAGAGCGGGAAAAGTCTCAACGAGTTCTGCGTTGACGCACTCGAAGAAACTGTTCTGTCATAACCTGTACTACATCCATCACGGCGTCAGGCTTTCCTCTCCCGTATGAACCAACCGCCGAAATTCAAGGATGGTTTTTTCTAACTCCCCGCGAATTTCAATCGGTGTCTTGCCGGCGAGTATCGGCGGGAGTTCGTCTAGAAACGATTTATCCAAAAGCTGCAGCGCCGATGTAACACAAGCCGTCCATGTGGTTCTAACTTCCTCAACCAGGCAATACTCCCCGCGCTTCACCGCGTTTTTAAATTCGCGCTCTTCACAGCCTTGAACAGCTCGCGGGCATACCAATATGCGCCCAACGTTCGATAAGCTGCGCGCTGTGCGCTTCTGTGCGTCCCCAGACCACAGGAATGTCATACCGCGCCTCAAAGGCGTAGAGGCTGTGTAGAATCACTTGGTTGCTGGTTCGAGCCCAGCCGCCGGAGCCACTTTAAAATCAGATCAATATCACTCACGATTAACAAAGTTTCTGTTCATTCATATCCGGAGCGCAATGAGTGCCGAAAATGATTGTATGAAACTGTGCTTATACATTTTAGAGATTTTAAATCTCTATGATTCCAATCATCCGCTAATTCAATAGTCTACCGTGATGAGAAAATGGTTTAAACGGAAACCAAAAACGATCGGGCTGGCGCTGGGCGGCGGCGGAGCGCGAGGACTGGCGCATGTTCACGTGCTTGAAGTGCTGGACGAATTGAATATCCGTCCGTACCGGATTGCCGGGACAAGTATCGGTGCGGTGATCGGCGCATTTTATGCATCCGGCAAAACCGGTGCCGAAATTCGTGAAATCATACAACAATGGGCCGTGCCGCATCCGGGGAAACACAAATATTTAAAACGCTACGATCTGTATCACTGGGCGGCGAAACTTGATCCGGCGTTCAGTCGCGGTGGACTGTTTAGAGGCGATAAAATTATGTATTTTATATCAGATTCAATTTCCTGCGAAACCTTTGAGGAGTTGCAAATTCCGCTTTATTTAACGGCAACAGATTATGCTGACGGTTCTCAGGTGGTGATGAGTTCCGGCGATCTTTTTTCAGCACTGCGCGCCAGCATGGCGATTCCCTGTGTGTTTACGCCGGAGGAGCGCGGCGGCCGTATTCTCATAGATGGCGGTGTCGTGAACCCGCTGCCGTACGATCTGCTGCAGGACGAATGCGATATTGTCATTGCGGTTGATGCCGGTGGCGTACGCGATGTGGATGAAAATCATCGTCCCGGATTCTGGGATACCGCCATCAGCAGTTTTGAAATTATGCAGGACGCACTGGTGCAGACACGGTTGCACTGCAATCCGCCGGATATTTATTTGCATCTCGATGTACGCAATACCGGTCTGCTCGAATTTTATAAAGCGATGGAGATTTATCACGGCGCCGCCGGCGTTCGTGAACGGTTTCGTGTAAAGCTGAAGACCCTTTTATCTGCCGGTTAATTTTTAGTCTACTCCGCTTGCCCGGCGGCACAAATTGCCGTAAACTTTGCACGTTCTGAAAATAAGGATAAACCATGAAGAAGGATTACAGCAATTATCTGAACACGATGCCTGATGCCGACGGAAACTTTGGAGAATACGGCGGCGCATTTATTCCGCCGGCACTCGCAGCGCAGATGCAAGAAATTTACGCCGCCTATTTGAAAATCAGTCAGAATGCCCGTTTTATTGAAGAGCTCCGGTTCATTCGTAAACATTTTCAAGGGCGCCCGACACCGGTGTATTATGCCGAACGGCTCTCAGAGCTGTGCGGCGGTGCACAGATTTATTTGAAGCGCGAGGATTTGAATCATACCGGTGCGCACAAGCTTAACCATTGCATGGGCGAGGCGCTGCTGGCCAAATACATCGGCAAGAAAAAACTGATTGCCGAAACCGGCGCCGGACAGCATGGAGTTGCGCTTGCCACCGCGGCGGCCTATTTCGGACTTGAATGCGAAATTCACATGGGTGAAGTTGACATTGCCAAAGAGCACCCGAATGTTACGCGCATGAAACTGCTCGGTGCGACCGTGGTGCCGGTTTCGCATGGTCTCAAAACGCTCAAGGAAGCCGTGGACTCTGCTTTTAAAGCGTATCTCGCCGATCCGGTAAATTCGATTTACTGCATCGGTTCCGTTGTCGGTCCGCATCCGTTTCCGCTCATGGTGCGCGATTTTCAACTTGTCGTCGGTGCCGAGGCGCGCGAACAGTTTATCGAACTTACCGGCCATCTGCCGGATCTCATTGCCGCATGTGTCGGCGGCGGCAGTAATGCGATTGGAATTTTTTCCGGCTTCATCAACGATCCTGTGGAATTATGGGGAGTTGAACCGCTGGGCCGCGGTCCGGCATACGGCGATCACGCCGCCAGCGCCACGTATGGCAAACCCGGCATTATTCACGGATTTAAATGCTATCTGCTGCAGGACGGGCAGGGCGAACCGGCGCCGGTATATTCCATTGCGAGCGGACTCGATTATCCCGGTGTCGGACCTGAGCACTGCTATTTAAAAGACTCCGGGCGTGTGAATTATGCCACGATTGATGATAAAGAGTGCATACACGCATTCTTTACGCTCTGCCGCACCGAAGGCATCATTCCGGCACTCGAAAGCGCCCACGCCGTCGCCTTTGCTATGAAAAAAGCCAAAGAGATGAAACACGGCTCCATCCTCGTTAATCTCTCCGGCCGCGGTGACAAAGACCTCGATTTTATTGTCGAAAATTACGGCTACGGCGATTAACAGGCAGTTTTGCCGTCTGAATTAAAAATCACATTCCGGCGGAATTCCCCTGGAATTTTTTTACCGGAACATTGCAGGCTGCGTGTCCTCATGCGACGTTTTTTTATGTTAAGATACGCACAACAAATAACCGCAACAATGCTACATCATCCATGCCGATATTTTTTCCAGAGCGTTTTAAATTGAAGTATAGTTACAAGAGGTAACCCAACCTTGCCGTATCTGCAGCGGTAACACTCTTCAATGCGGTTTGGATTGCCTGGAGCAGTGCCTCTCCCGTACGCGCCTTCAGTGTTCGCAGGATCTATTCCACTTTACTCCACATCTTCTCGATGGGATTGAGATCAGGGCTGTATGGTGACAGGAAGTTCACCGCGGCACCGGTCTGACGAATCAGTTCCAATGCAATTCACAAAAATCTAACAAAAGTGTCTTCATGGATTTGCTGTAAAACAAAGATACATATCAGGCTATACTTTTATAACCCGCAACCAGAAAACCCCGGTCTTTTAAGACCGGGAATGAATGGTACCCAGACTTCGGACCGCCTTGGCAGGACGGAGCGATTATGCAGAAGACCACGAGCCATGGGCTTTAGCCCTTGGAGTGGTTCACTTTCTTGTCCGTGCGCTGGAAGATTCCGGCGAGTACAACCGCTTCCCTGAACTGCTCGGTCGCTGGCAGGAGATGGTCGACGGCGGATTCAGTACGTGGGCGGAAGACATCACCTATTGGCGCTCGCTCTGCCATGCATGGAGCGCATTCCCGCTGATTGAATTTCTGCGCGGCGTTCTCGGCGTGAAACCGGATGCGCCCGGTTTTGCGCGGATACTGATTCAGCCGAACACCGCCGGCCGCTCCTCTGCCCGGGGCTTCGTACCGACACCGCACGGTCCGGTTCATGTTTCGTGGACTGCCGGCGCTGACGGGTTCCGGCTGTCGGTTCAAACACCGGTGGAAATTCCGGTGAGAATCATTCTTCCGGACGGAACAGAACACTCACCGGAAAATAGAAATGCGGAATTGTCCTGTGAGTTGTAACCGTTAAATAATTATGAAAAAAAATATTATTCTGGTTTATATGCTCTCTTGCGGAATAACATTGTCCGATCAGAAAATCCCTTTAGCTTCTGCGTGGGAATCGCGGGGCCTGCCCGTGGCGGCAGTAAAGCAAAGCAGCGCTGAAATTAAAATAACACTGGACCAGCCGCGCCCGCCGGCGCAGTTGTTCCAGCGGATTCAAAGTTCATTTAAAGACGGCGATCTGATCCGGTTTTCGGCGGACGTGGAAACAGTTAACGCAAAAGATGACACCGGGAATACAGCTCCGCCGCCGTACGATTTAAATCTGAATCATAAGCACATCTGCCTGCTCATTGCACAATACGACGGACAGAACCGCGCCGTCACAATCAACGGATCGCTGCGGATTCTCGGTACGAATAAACATCGGCTGGAAGTTGAAGTTCCGATACAGCAGAACATAAAATTGCTGGAACTCCGGCTGCAGGCATCGTCCGTAACAGGCACAATCTATTTCCGGAATATGCGGCTGGAAAAAGTTACCCCGCCGGCGTTTCAGGAAATTCCAGCGGCCGCCGTCCGTATGAATGAAAACGGTGCGTGCTACTGGGAAATTGACGGCGCTGTTCAGCCGCCGGTCATGTATTTTGGCAACAATCAGTTTAACCGCGATCATCTGATTCTTGCAGAAATGGAAAAAGCGGCGAAGGCCGGCGTTACCGTATTCTCATTTAATCTGTATATGCCGGCGTTACTTGCTAATAATGAACAGCTCGGAATTATTGAGCGGTTCATGAAAGATTTTCCGGATGCGTATTTTATTCCGCGCGTCTGGCTCGGGCCGGGCAGCGCGTGGCAGCGGAGTTTTCCGGAAGAGCTGATGGTGTATTCCGGCGGACGTATCGGAACTTATGCCGCAGCTTCATCTGAACGCTGGGAGGAGTTTACAGAGTTTAATCTGAAAGAACTGATCAAACTCATCCGGCGCTCGCCGTACGCCAAACAGTTTGCCGGATTAAAGCTGACGTATTATCAAACCGGCGAATGGATCTACTGGGAACCGGATACATCTGCCGGTTACGGCGAAGTCATACGGCAGGGTTTCATCCGCTGGCTCAAGAACCGTTACGGCACATTGGATGCGCTGAATACAGCCTGGAACACAAAACTCAATCGCTTGAATGATATTACCATTCCAACAGAAGAAGAGCGTAACACCGGTGATGCTGGCGATTTCCGTGATCTGAAAAAACATCAGAACATCAGCGATTTTTCGTGGTTTTATAATACAGCGCCGGCGCGGAATATCTGCCGATTAGCCAAAATTGTAAAAGAAGAAACCGCCGGCAAAAGCCTCGCGGCAACATTTTACGGCTATCTTTTTGAAAGCGCCTGGAATGAAGTCTGGCCGCAGCAGACCGGCCACCTCGGCATGGAACTGCTCTATCAATCGCCGGATCTTGACATTATCGGTGCGCCCTATTCATACCATTCCATCGGACGCGGATTCGGGCTGCCCATTGATATGCACGGCCCCTTTAACGGCGCGCCGGCCGCTGGGAAAATGGTCATGATTGAAGAGGATACGTTCACTCATCTGGCAACCAATCCCCAGAAACTAGGCGGAGAAATCATCGCGCCCGGCTATCGGAGCCGTACAACGAATCTCACCGAAACACTCGCCGTACTTCGAAGAAATCTCGGCACAACCGCCGCACAGAATCAGTTATTAATCTGGCAGAATCTTTTTAGTGAAGGCCGTTTTAATCATCAGGATTTATGGGATATGTATAAGCCCCACCTTTCCTGGTTGAAAGATTCAGCGCAAACTGCGCCGGCGTTTAATCCGCAGGTTGCTGTGCTTGCAGACCCTGAAGCAGTGACATATCTGAAAACAAAAGCCTACGGCATCACCGAGCGCTGGCTCTATCAGATGCGCTTCTTTTTAAATCGCGTCGATGTCTCCACCGGATATTACAATCAGTCAGAACTCGCAACCCTGTCCGACTCCGTTCGCTGCATCATTCTCCTCACTCCCTGGAATCTTTCTGATGCGCAAAAAGAAATCCTGCGTACGCGTTTCATGAAAAATAACCGTACCATTATTTTCTGCGGCATTACTGATCTGAATGATCCGTCCGGATTCTGCGGTATACAATTGTCCATGAATAATAAAACTATGCTGCCGGCATCGAAAACCGACGACGGCGTTCTCTTCGGCGGCAGACAATACGGACTGCAAGGGAAACAGCCGGTGCAGCAGTATCTGACTGTCACCGATCGCAGCGCGCGCGTTTTCGCCCGGTATGCCTCCACCGGCGAACCGTCCTGCGCCGTGAAAAAAATGGGCAACTGGACCTCTGTTTATCTCGGCTCTTCCGGCCTGCCGCCGGCGTTATGGCGCAATCTGTTTAAAAATGCCGGCTGCCATCTGTATCTCGAAGACAGCGATTTTTCAACGGATTTTGACCGCCCTGACTTCGTCCAGGCCAACGATCATTTCATCATGATTCAATCCGCAATCGGCGGAACAAAACGCATCCGGTTTCCGGAAACCGCTCCTTTTATTTACCGGTTCGATGGAGAAAAACCGGAGCTTGCCGGAAAAAATTGTGATGCTTTGCGCATTACATTGAAGCCCGGTGTACCGGCATATTTCATTATCAGTAACAATCCGGATTTGTAACGATACCTGCAATTTCAGCCGTTCAAGGCTGCTGAAGATAATTCCGCACGTCAGCGGCGTATTCTGCGAGACCGTGCTGGGCGGTACGCAAGCATGGGAACGCGTTGTCGAATGGGCGGAAGGAAATTATCCCGATACCTGATATATATGCATCAGATTACCGGGGAAAGGGCGGAAGAATATCTTGCAGATTTAAACGGCAGCAATGTCAAGTTGTCGATGTATCATCGTTACCTCGTACTTTGGGCAGATCGTAAAAGCGAGTGCCTGGCTGGATGTGAAGAAGTTTCTACCGGAATAAATCCTTCTTTGTCGAAATCTGTCGCAGAATATATATTACAGAGCATCGCTGCCCGTTTTTGAATAAATGGGAGGAATGGAATAAGTTTTCAGAATATTCCGGCGGTACAATGGTTGAAAAATGCTGTCATTATTTTGACCTGTTTAATCTGATGGCAGAATCTGAACCGGTCAAAGTATATGCGTCGGGGGCACAGGATGTAAACACCGGCTTTGAATATGACGGGAAACAGTCTGATATCATAGATAATGCATTTGCAATTATTGATTATGCAAATGGAATTCGTGCCTGTCTGAATCTCTGCATGTTTATGTTCTGCGGCGGATTAAAAGAGCAGGTGATTGTAAATGGAGACAAAGCCAGCCTGTATACAACCGATCATCCGGAAAATAAACTCGAAATCAAAACGACGGGTCGCGCGCCGGCACGTTATACGTTGAAGCTCCGGATGTGATCACGAAAACCGGTGCACATAGCGGGTCAACATATTACGAATACGTTGAGTTTTACAAAGCGGTTTGTTCTAATATTCAACCGCCGGTAACGGCGTATGATGGATTTCTTACCGTTGCGGTTGGCGCGGCAGTCGAAGAATCTGTCCGTACCGGCATACCGGTATACATGGAAGACATTCTTGCCAGAGTGCGGCAATAAGCATGCCTGTCTATGGTGTTTGTATAAAAAACAGAGATCAACATTTATGCAAAACGGGTTTCTGATCCGGTCGACCGCTCGCTCAAAAAATACCGGTGGTTGATGATGTTGAGTAACTCGACCGGAATATTGCCGGCGGGCGGATTTATAATTGCGCTATGTAAAGCATCGCCGCTATTAACGTTGCCAAAAGGCACATCCGCAGTGTAAAACCGATAGCACCATGTATTTGTTTGAGAGCACCTATAGTGCTTAATGTACTACGTTGACGCCGCCTGTTGTTCCGTTAGAAATGTCGTTGCCGCGCTGTTTGTATTGTAAATTATAATGACTTGATTCGCTGTAGCAATAGTGTCGTATTCGCCATCTGCAACCAAATGGTGTATCTAGCATCCGTTTTGTTAATGGCGGCTTGAATTGACTTAAACGCATTTCCCCGGTGTTCATCTCTGCTTGATCGTATATTTATCATGAGGAAAATTCTTCAAATTGATGATGCAACCGGATGCGATGGAAAAAATTATTCGCACTATAATTTTTTCGTATGATATAACCCGTGTATGAAAACGTTTAAAATACTTGTACTGGATGGTCCAAATCTCAATCTGCTCGGCACGCGCGAACCGGAAATTTACGGTGCAGAAACACTTCAATCTATTCATGATGAGATGGTTGCATTTGCAGAAAAAAGCGGCGGTATCACTCTCGAATTCCGGCAGAGTAACGCAGAGAGCGATTTGATCACTTGGATTGGCGATGCGCGTGGAAAATTTGACGGCATAGTCATCAATCCAGCGGCTTTTACTCACACCAGTCTGGGGATTGCCGATGCTCTCAAAGCCGTTGCCGATGCTGTTCCGGCGATAGAAGTGCATCTGAGTAACACCCACGCGCGCGAAGAAATCCGGCACAAAAGTCTTACTGCGTCCGCCTGCATCGGGCAGATCATGGGTTTTAAAGGCTACAGCTATATTCTCGCGCTTCAGGCGCTGTGCAAGATTTTGACTGCCTCATAGTTCCGCGATTTGAATACAAAAACGCGAATGAAATGGGTAGAGAGGCTGGCAGTCCCTTTCCATTCGTAATTCATCTGAAAATAATTTTTAACGCCAGAATACAGCGGAAAAGACAATATCGACCAAATTTCCATTGTTTACTCAGTTTTTCAATCAATACAGCCCTGGAGAAAAAATAATTTAAGAGAAATATCAGACCATTCATTACTGAAAAACGGACGAAAAGGCGCGAATTCTTTAAAGCTTTTAAATGGTTTGAATTGCTTGAAGCTTTTAAATGGTTCAAATTAAGTGTATGCGATGGCATCTTTTGTTGCTCCAACCGCTTTCCCTTGATGATCGCGGATGATTCCTTTTACAAACCAACCAAGATGTTTCCCGTTAAATCCATAAACATGGAATCCTCCGGCAGAATCTTTACAGAGGTATGCAACAGGTTTTCCTGACCAAAAATAGATTGTCAATTCTTCTGCGATATATGCTGTTGCGGTTCCTTTCGAGTCAAACAAAGATATCTCATCACTATCAAACGCAAGGCAAATAAAAGGAATAGATACGGTCAAGATGATCGAGTATAAGTATTTCATAACTGATAGCCTTTATTTCGTTTCTACTAAATCTAAAAGTGCATCAAATCTGCAAGAAGGGACTTCAGACGCTTCAACTAATTCTGCTGTCGGTGAAGGAATTATTTCATTCATGAATTTTATCTTGGTTTTTATTTTCCAACAGTTCTGCCGCATGACGAAGTGTAACGTTGGTTGAATCTTTGCCGCCGAGCATACGGGCCACCTCTTCAGTGCGGGCATCACCGGTAAGCCGGGATATTTTTGTAAAGGTGCGTCCGGCGCAAACCTGTTTTGAAACGGCAAAGTGGACTTTGCCGCAAACCGCAACCTGCGGCAAATGAGTGATGGCGATGAGTTGATGCGTTGTCCCGACTTGCGCCAGTTTATCTCCAACGGCATTGGCAATTTCTCCGCCGACGTTGGCATCGATTTCATCAAAAACGAGCAGCGGAATCCTGTCGTGTTTTGCCAGCACCGCTTTCACCGCGAGCATGACGCGTGAAATTTCGCCGCTGGATGCAATCGCGCGCAGCGGGCGCATCGCTTCGCCGGCGTTCGGTGCGAAGCCGAATTCAATTGTATCCATGCCGGATGCCGCCGGTTCGGCATCAGCAAGCTGAACTTCAAACTGTCCGTGTTCAAAGCCGAGATCGCGCAGCTCGCCGGTGATTGCAGCGGCAAGTTGAGCGGCGACAGCAGTGCGTTTTTTACGCAGGGCCATTCCGGCGCATTTGGTTTCGTTGAGTGCGCCGGCGCACTCGTTTTCAATCGCCGCGCGCTGTTCGTCCCGGCTGGTCCAATCCGTCAGCTTTTCTTTCCAGCCGGCGAGCTGTTCGAGAATTCCGGCAACATCCGGTGCATATTTGCGTTTTAAACTGCGATAGAGAGCGAGGCGTTCATTCAAAAATTGCAGGCGCTCCGGTCCGGCTTCAATATCTTCCACTGCACTTTGAATGACGCCGGAAATTTCCTGCACGGTGCGCACGGCGCTTTCGAGTTCTTCCGCCCACGTTGCGGCGTCGGGCAGATATTTGGCGAGCTGTACGCAGGCTTTGCGCGCGGCGGAGAGTCCCTCAAATGCGGAATATTCCGCTTCGGTTAAGCCGGCAACGGCGGTCTGCGCGAGTTCCAGAATATTCTGCGCATTGGCGCTTTGTTCGTGTTCCTGCGCAACGCTCTGTTCGTCGTCTTCAGAAATTTTTGCATCTTCGACCTCTTTGATTTTCCAGGCGAGCAGATCGATCTGTTCCTGAATTCCGGCGTTATCGGCGGTAGACAGTCCCGCGAGCCGCCGGTTGAGCAATTGAAACGCTGCATATTTTTCGCGATAGGCGGCACACTCGTTTTCGAGTTTGCCGAAGGCGTCGAGGATATCCATTTGGGCGTCGGTGCGCAGCAGCGACTGATGATCGTACGGACCGTGCATGTCCACGAGAGAGTCGCCGAGAGCCTTGAGAACCGGCAGCGTTACCGGCGAGTCGTTGACGAGATTTTTTGATCCGTTATCGGTGATTGTGCGCCGGATAATCAAGATGCCGGCATCGCATGGCGGCAGTCCGTACCCGGCAAGCGTAAAGTTCACATCCGCCGGATCGGCGAGTTCAAACACCGCTTCAATACTGCACGCGGTTTCACCGGTGCGGATCATACTTTTGTCGGCGCGTTCACCGATCAGCAGGCGCAGTGCACCGATCAGCAGTGATTTTCCGGCGCCGGTTTCGCCGGTAATGACATTCAGTCCGTTTTCAAAATCGACTGCAACGCTGTCAACCAGCGCAAGATTACGGATGTTCAAACGGCTAAGCATGTTGCCGGATATTTCCAGTTTCCGGCGCGGCTCGCAAGTGGGAAGCGGTGCAAATGAAAATTAAAACAAATACAGATTGCAGTTACCGGGAGGTTAATTCGCGGATAATGTGCCGCGCGAGATGTTCGTTGATTTCACGGTGGCGTGGCACTGGTTGACAGATTCCGGTTTTAGAATTGCAATACCAGTCATGCTTCCCGCCGTGCCGCAATAAATTGCATCCGGCTTTCTCTAGCTTTTTGATGAGTTCGCGTCGTTTCATGCAATCTGAAGTTTGCCGACGCGACGCGGCGATGGGATGGATCCGGAATCCAAATCGTGATAAATGTCACGCAGATTTTCTTTCAACTCATTAAGAGTTTTTCCTTGAGTCATATAAGACGGAAATTCTTCAAGATATCCAAGCCATACGGCATTTTCCTGCCAATAAATATAGTTCTGACTTTTCATGCGGAAAAGATATCTCTTTATTCATGGCAATACAACGCTGATTTTTTGGTCGCACCGTGCTAATCAATCTAAAATCTGTAATATCTCTTCCGCTCTTGCCTCATCGCCGGAAATGCCGTTATTGTCAGCACCGGTTTGTCGGAGGGATGTTTATGCTGTTCGCTGTATTTTTTTCAGGCTGCATTCTGTTTGCGCTGGCGTACCGTTTTTACGGCCGGTTTCTATCGAAAGAAATGGATCTGGATGACGGCCGTCCGACGCCGGCGAATACAATGCGCGATGGTGTCGATTATGTTGCATCGCCTGACCCAGTGCTGTTCGGTCATCATTTCAGTACCATCGCCGGCGCCGGACCGATTCTCGGTCCGATTATTGCGGCGCTCGCTTTCGGCTGGGTTCCGGCGGTACTGTGGATCGTCATCGGCACCATTCTGATCGGCGGCGTACATGATTTTTCAGTGATGGTTGCGAGCATCCGTAATTGCGGGCGGTCGATCGGTCGCATCGGTCGCGATTTTCTCAGTCCGACAGCCTATTATCTTCTTTTGCTCTTTATTCTGCTGACGCTTATTTATGTGATCATCGTTTTTATGGATATCACGGCGGACACCTTCATTCCGTCTGCCGGTGCGGTTGCCGCCGGCGGCGAGCAGCTTGTGCACGAAATGCAGCAGGGCGGGGCGGTGGCTTCGGCATCCGTTATTTATGTTGCACTGGCGGTATTGTTCGGGCTGTGTATTTATAAACTGAAGCTTTCTGTAAAACTTGGATCCTTGATTTTTGTTCCGCTCGTATTTGCCGGATTATGGTTCGGCAGTATATTCCCCCTGACGGCGGATTTGATTCCGGCAGTCGCCGGATCGGTAAAAAATTTCTGGTCTATCATGCTCTGCATTTA
Source organism: Kiritimatiellales bacterium (assembly GCA_041656295.1). Lineage (NCBI taxonomy): Bacteria > Pseudomonadati > Kiritimatiellota > Kiritimatiellia > Kiritimatiellales > Kiritimatiellales bacterium. Next base: position 77,942 of record JBBADV010000010.1, read on the forward strand.
CTGTCTGTTCGCCGCAATGCTGCCGGTCTGGGTTCTGCTTCAGCCGCGCGACTATCTCGCATCGTTTCTACTGTACGCCTGCTTAACCGGCGGTGTTGCCGGACTGGTCGCCGCCGGAATTTCCGGCAATGCCGCTTTAAATTATCCGGCGTTTATCACGCTTTACGATGCCAACCTCGGCTGGATTTTTCCGGCGCTTTTCATTACCATCGCCTGCGGCGCGGTCAGCGGATTCCATTCCATTGTCGCATCCGGTACCTCGGCCAAACAGCTTAGCAAAGAACGCAGTGCTCTGCGCATCGGCTACGGTTCTATGCTCGTCGAAAGCGTCCTCGCGCTGCTCGCTGTTGCTACCGTCATGATCATCGCCGGCAGCGCACCGGCAGGTGAAACACCGGTGGTCACATTCGGTAAAGGGCTCGGGATATTCGGCGAAACGCTTGGAGTTCCGGCAGCATTCACACGCACGTTTGCTATGCTCGCTGTCAGCACATTTTTGTTAACCACACTTGATTCCTGCACGCGTCTCGCTCGCTTCCTGTTTGAAGAAATGACCGGTATCGGCAACAGCGTATTTAAACGCTTTATCTCCACCGTTACCGTACTGATTCTGCCGGTCATCATGATTTTTCAGAAATTCCCCGGTCCGGATGGAACTTCGATTCCGGCGTGGCAGGCGATCTGGCCGGTATTCGGCGCATGCAATCAACTGCTTGCTGCACTTGCGCTGCTCATCGTCTATCTCTGGCTGCGCCATTCCGGCAAACGCGCTGTCTATATTCTGCTGCCCATGATCTTTATGTTCATCACCACACTCACCGCACTCCTCCAAATGGCATGGAAAAATCTGATGGTGAAAGATGCCGGCGGTTTTGATGTTCGCTGGATCAGCGGCGGCGTCAGTCTGCTGCTCGCCGTTATCGCGATGATCGTACTCATTGACAGCGCACGCATGTATAAAAAACCGGCGCAGAATTCGCTCTCTTCATAGAGCAGGGGAGCGGCATTGTATTTTACAACGAAAAATCAACGATAAGCGGAAAATGATCGGAACCGGCCGGCAGACCGATTTGCCGCGTTTGAATTTTTATTTCCGGCGAATGCAACGCATGATCGAGCGGGATTTTGATAAATGGCACCGGCGCCGGCCAGGTCGGTTGAAATCCGAAACCCCGCATACTGTTTTTCAGTCCGCCGGTTTTCAGCAGATTTGAAAAGTGCGGTGACCACGGCGTGATATTTAAATCGCCGATCAGTAATACCGGCGTCTTCTGTGCCGCCGCCAGATGCGCGAGTTGAACCAACAGCCAATCGCGCAACACCGATAATTTTGCTCCCAGCGGCGGCGGCAGGTGCGTTCCGATTACAGCAACTTCACCGCGCGGCAAATGTATGTTTGCAACAACTGTTGGAATCCCGGCGTTGCCGGAATAAATAATTTTTTCATGTGAAAGCGGATATTTGCTGAGCAGTAAAATTCCCAGAAATCCGCTCTGCGGCTCGCCGATCCGGTAACTAAACTGTGCATTCAGCCGGGCATTTTTTTCATTTTGATCCGGCGTGACTTCCAGCAAAAGGAGGATATCCGGAGCGGCAGCCGTCACAGTTTCTAAAACAGCTTCTGCACTGCCGTTTGAGGCGTTTAGATTTATGAGCATGGCACGCGCAACCGGCGTGTTCACCGGCGCCGGTTTCCCGAAATAATATGGCAGCACAAATGCGTAGTTTAAACATGCAACAGCAATCGCGATGACTGCTGCGCGATATTTCCGCTGCCACAGCGTGATGAGAATGACTGCCAAACAGAGTTGAAAATACTGTACACGGAAATGAGAGAACAGATCAAGCAGCCAGGACCGTGCGCCGAAAAATCCGAACACTGTGGCCAGGGTAATGCTGATTAACATCAGCACGCAGATTTTATAAATCCATTCTGACAGCTTTTTCATAACTTATTTTTGACTTTGCAGCCGTTCTTTCAAAGTCGTTACGCGCTCGCGGGAATCGGCGCGGCTGACAGCGAGTCCCAGTGCCTGTTTGGTTCCAACCAGCACTGCAAATTTTTTTGCACGCGTTACAGCAGTATACAGCAGGCTGCGCTGCAGCATAATAAAATGCTGCGTATGCACCGGAATAATCACACACGGATATTCGCTGCCCTGCGATTTATGAATTGTAATTGCATATGCATGCACGAGCTCGTCGAGCTCACGGAACTCATATTTCACACGCCGCCCATCGACATCCACCACAATTTCACGCTGTTCGGGATCGATGGCTGCGATACGTCCGAGATCGCCGTTAAACACATCTTTGTCGTAATTATTTTCCGTCTGCATCACACGGTCGCCGGTGCGGAAAATGATGCCGAAACGCTCTACCTCATCGCCGCAGGGATTCAGCAATGCCTGCATCAGCTGATTTAAATTGCGTGCACCGAGTTCGCCTTTCTGCATCGGCGTAAGAATTTGAATGTCGTTCAGTGGATTAAATCCAAACCGTTTCGGAATCACCTCTTTAATCATGTGACTGATTACACCGAGCGCTTTTTTCGGAGCCTCGACGCCAATAAAATAAAGATCGGATGACTTATCTCCCTCCTCAGGAAATTCCGGCAGTCTGCCTTTATTAATATGATGCGCACCGGTGACAATCCGGCTTTCGGAAGCCTGCCGGAAAATTTCCGTCAGCTCAACCACCGGCACGGTGCGCGACGCAATCATATCACGCAGCACCCGGCCGGGGCCGACGGACGGAAGCTGATCTGCATCGCCGACAAAAATCACCGCGGCACGTTGCGGAATTGCCTGCAGCAGTTGATGCGCCAGTATTTGATCAATCATACTCGATTCATCGATGACAAACACATCACCTTCCAGCGGATTTTCTTCGTTAAACCGAAAACTACCGGTGCCGGGATTAAACTGCAGCAGCCGGTGAATGGTTTTAGCTTCAAGTCCGGTGGTTTCGCTCAGCCGTTTTGCGGCGCGTCCGGTCGGTGCGCATAGTGCAATGTGCAGTTTCTTCGCACGCAGAATTTGAATGATTGAATTGACGAGCGTGGTTTTGCCGACGCCGGGCCCGCCGGTAATCACCATGACTTTTGCCTGCAGAGCAAGTTTCAGAGCGGTGATTTGATTTTCCGACAGATCAATTTTATTTTTCTGCTGCACCCACGCAAGTGCCTTTTCGAAATCTATCGGCGGGAATGGATGCCTGCCGTAATTCAGTTCAATCAGTTTTTTTGAAAAATTCCATTCGGCAAAATAGAGTTTCGGCAGATAAATCAGTGTGCGTCCTTCGCGGTCTTCACTTTCGATTAACCGTTTTTCTTCAATCAGTTTTTGCATTGATTCACCGACGCGCTCCGGCGGAATGTCCAGAATCCCCACTGTCTCCGCCTGCAGGTCGCCGCGCGGGTATGCACAGTGTCCGCGTGTGGTGAGTTCCCGCAGCACATATTCAATTCCGGCGCGCGCGCGCAAATCAGAATCTTTGGCGATGCCAAGTTTTTGCGCGATGCCGTCGGCAATCAGAAACCCGATACCGCGAATGTCGCGTGCCAGGCAGTAGGGGTCGCGCTGGATGATTTCAATCGCGCGCTCACCGTAGGTTTTTTGAATCCGGAATGCGCGCGCAGTGCTGACTCCGTGGCTGAACAGAAAGCTCATGATTTCACGAATGCCTTTCTGTTCCGCCCACGCCGCACGAATAGCGGCACGCCGTCCCGGCCCGATGCCTTCTACTTTCAGCAGCTTCGCCGACGAATGTTCAATGACATGAAACACATCCCGGCCGAATGCGTTTACCAGTCGGTCGGCATATTCTTTGCCGATACCGCGAATCATGCCCGACGCAAGAAACTTTTTAATGCCTTCCACCGTATCCGGCTGTGACGTACGCATCGTTTCTGCTTTAAACTGCCGGCCGTATTGTTTATCAGTAATCCATTCCCCGTCTGCCGCCAGCCATTCGCCGGGATTCGCCGCTGAAATTGTACCGACCACTGTGACGAGATCTTTGTGTCCGCGGACTTTTACGCGCAAAACAGAATAACCGTTTTCTTCATTAGTGAAAACGACGCGCTCAATCTGTCCGTCGAGCCGTTTTTCATCATTCTGCCGTTGCTTCCCTGCCATAATTAATTAAACGCAGATTTTTCCGCGGAAAGACATAAAAATAAAATGCCGTATTACAAGGGCAAGGACAAGAAAACCGGAATGCAGTGAAAAATCCCCTTAGATTTCGCAGATGAACACAGATGTTTAACAAACTTCGCGATCTTAGCCGGTTACCTGTAGAACTTTTTAAACAAAACGATCGCGAAGTACGCTGGAGCATTTTAAATTAATGTATAGCCGCAAAAACGCGCAAAAATCGCAAAATAATTATGGGCCGAATGATTGATAAACCACGCATGAACACGAATGCAGTGCTTCATTGCCTCTTTGTAAAAAATCCGTGTATCCGGTGTATTTGCCGTTTTCACTGCCCGCCTTTGGCGAGCCTTTGCCGCTTTCGCTGCTTTTTTTCAGAAAGCCACTCTTCGAATCCAGCCTGTTCGCGCATGCATCGTTGTGGGGCAGACATTCTTGTCTGCCCTGCGCAGGCAGGAATGCCTGCGCCACATTTGCCGCTCCGCCGTGGACAGGCAAGCAACTGTGTTTTTTGTGGCTATAATTTTTCTCAATACGCTCTAAGAATTTGACCGCGGATTAAACTGAAACAGTCTGCGGTCGCCGAGGCCGGCGACCCTCCATTTGTATCTGCGTGAATCTGCGGATTAAACTTACTGCTCAAAGGTTTCGTTGCTCTCAAGCAGCTTATTCAGAATCTGAATCTTGGACGGAACAATCACCGGACGGATTACGCCCTCTGCCCAATAAATCTTTCCGCTCAGCATGACCGGCAGTTCAGAATAGGTTTTTAACTGTTTCACGTTGCCGCGCACATAACAGATCAGTTTCACAGTCTGTTCGCACCCCGGCTGAACAAGTTTATAGAGCAAGTCGCTTTCCGGCAGAAGAATTCCTGAATAGCTGCTCGCGATGCCCTGTTCTTTCGTCGTGTCCGCTTTCAGGCGAAGCGGAACCTTTTGCTCCATCGCGGCGATAATTTCTTCCACTACAGGTTCGTCAACCGGTGCTGTTACACCGCCGGAAGCAACGGGACAACCTGCTTTTTTTGAACAGGTCTCTTCACCAACACACTCTTCCGCCGGTTTTGCATCGCATGGTGCTTTCACCGGACAGGTTTCAGACTGCTTGCAGACTTCTGCCGGCGGCTCACAGGTTTCTTGGGCCGGCCGTTCTGCCGCAGCAACTGCCGTCACTGTTTCTTCAACAATAGCCGGTTCTTCAATTTCCACCGCAGCTTCCGCCGGTTCAACCGGTTCCGCCGGTGCCGTAATTTTAACATCTGTGTAACGGCGGCTGATCCAGACAGTTGCTTCCTGAACCGGTGCAATTTTCATCCACTCTGCAGTTGTTCCGCGTACCGCAACAGCCTGTCCCTTTTCCAGTACACCGACAATGCTGTGATTCAAACTCGGTCCGGAGCGGACGTTCAGGCGTGATGGAAGCACTTCGCTGTTTTCAAGAAACTCACGACTTACCCACAGATCGACACTGTCCGGCGGCACCACGCCAACCCACTCGGGATTGCCGTTATCTTTCAATATAAACTCATCGCCCTGCAGTGCGCGTTCCAGCAGCACTGCATTCGCATCCGGTTCAGCGCGCAGGCTTACGCGGTCAGCGGTAACTGTTACTGTTCCCTCATCCTGTGCCAGCAGCACGCCGGCGATCATGGTAAGTCCGATCAGAATTTTTTTCATTGTGTATTCTCCTGTAATCCAAACAGTGCGGCGGCATTGTCCGCAGTGATTTTCGCCAGCAATTCTACTGTACAGCCCCGCAGTTCGGCAAGGCGTTTTGCAGTTTCAACCGCAAACGCCGGTTCGCACCGCCTGCCGCGATGCGGTACCGGCGCCAGATAGGGTGAATCCGTTTCAAGCAGAAGCCGGTCCGCCGGGACAAATTTTACCACGTCGCGCAGCATATCCGCATTTGCAAACGTTACGATACCGCTGAAACTCAGATAAAAACCGAGATCCAGCAGCCGGCGCGCCGTTTCCCGGCCGCGCGTGAAACAGTGAACTACGCCGGCGCGCGCGGCATCGCCGCGGCGGAATTTTACATAATCCTCCAGCATTGCCGCCGTATCTTCATCGGCGTCGCGCGTATGCACGATTACCGGCTTTTGAATTGCGGCGGCCAGCTCCAGGCATTGTGCAAAAAGCGTTCGTTGCACCGGTGCTTTTTCAGGCGCATAAAAATAATCCAATCCGCATTCACCAACCGCTACCGTGTGCGGTTTTGAAAGAAGAAGTTTCAGTTCGGCGAAATCAACTTCCGCACCGGCGAGATAGCGGTCAAAACCGCCGGCGGCGAAGATTTGTTTTGGAAATTTTTCCGCCATCTGCTGTGCGCCGGCATTGGCTGCCGGCGATCCGCCGACAGCAAGCATTTTAGAAACGCCGGCGCGAGCCGCATTTGCCATAATTGCTTCCAGTGAACCATCCTGTATGAATTCATCAAAATGAACATGTGTGTCGAAAAACATAAAAGAAACGATAAAGAAATTCTGATTGCAGTCAATGTTCCACCGCGCCGGAAAATTATTCGTGAAAAAGTATATTCATTCATGTTTAACTTAGATTTATGAAAATTTTGTGTTGCGGATTTTTCCCGGCGCTGCAGCGCACGATCGAATACAGCTCGTTTCGCACCGGCGAGGTGAACCGCGCGAAAAAAGTGTCGGTTACGGCGAGCGGAAAGGTGGCGAATGTAGCGCGTGTCGTAAAACAGCTGGGCGGCGATCCGCTGCTGCTCAGCTTTATCGGCGGCGCCACCGGCGAAACAGTTAAACAGTTACTTGCTAAAGAACAGGTTGACTGCCGGTGGATTGCAACCGCGGCCGCAACACGAATCTGTCAAACGCTGCTTTCTGATGATTCCGATGAAATGACGGAACTGGTGGAAAATTCTGATTCTCTGAGCGCAGCGGAATGGAAGGCGCTGATCAAAGCATTTCAGTCCGTTGAAAATGAATTTGAGCAGATTATTATTTCCGGCACATTGCCGCCGCACGCACCGGAAACTGTTTACGCCGAACTGCTGGCGCATACCGCCGGAAGAAAAGTGCTCATCGACAGTCATGGCGCGCCGCTGCTCGCCACGCTTGAGCGCCGCCCGGCGATTGTAAAAATCAACGCCGAAGAATTATGTAAAACCATTCAACCGCCGGATGGTAAAATTAAAACCGCCGCCAAAGAACTGCTGGCGCGCGGCGCCGGCGCAGTGGGAATTACGCAAGGCGGCGATTGTGCACTGCTGTTTACGCCGGATGCGGAATACATATTTGAAATTCCGGCGATAGATGCGGTGAATCCAATCGGCAGCGGCGATTCCGTCAGCGCCGGGATGGCTTTTGCTCTCGCTAAAGGTTCATCGCTCGTCGAAGCGTTCATTTTCGGGCTCGCCTGCGGAACATCCAATGCAATGAATCTTGAGCCGGGTAAAATTAATCCCGAACAAATCGCATCACTTATCCCGGGAATTAAAACCACTGATTTTCATTAATGGGCACTGATTTTTATTTTCTATTTGTGAAGAATTAGTGTCGATTAGCAGTTGTGATGTTTACGGATTATAAAACATGGTCGAAGAAACGGTACGGGATGCCGCTGTTTCGAGTGCCGGTGGAAATTGCATCATCGTGTCCGCATGGACGTTGCGCGTTCTGTCCAGCGTCCGGCGCCAAAGCTCAGCAGATTCAAAAACAAGCCGCTCCGCTTGAACAGATCGAGGCGGCAATTAAATTTTCGAAACGCCGCTACCGCGCACAAAAAATGATGTTGTATGTTCAGGCGTTCACCGCAGATTTAACCGATCCGGCGCAGCAGCAGCAGATTTTAAAATGTCTAGTGAATTATAAATTTGAAGCGGTTAGCATCGGTACGCGTCCTGATTGTCTATCCAACGATGCATTAGAATTTTTGGAACGATTAAAATCATTCGGTGAAGTTTGGATTGAACTTGGAATTCAGACAACAAACGATGACACGTTGACACGGATGAACCGCGGGCATGACTGGCAGTGCAGTAAGGATGCGATTCTAAAATTAGCTGCATGCGGAGTTCAGGTTGCAGCACATGTGATCATCGGCCTGCCGGGTGAAAATTCCGATGACTGGAATCGCACCGCCGGAGAATTGGCGCAACTGCCGATCGCCGGAATTAAAATTCATAATCTGCATATCACCAAAGGCACCAGACTGGCTGAAGAATTTTCCAGCGCACCTTTTCCGCTGTTAAATCATTGGGAATATGCCGAAGCACTGCTGGAGTTTTTGCGCCGGATTCCGGCACATGTGCCGGTCATGCGGATTTTTACCGATACGCCGCAGGAAGAATTAATTGCACCGCAGTGGCATGTCGAAAAAGGGCAGTTCCTTGATTACGTTAGCCGGCAGATGATTATGCGGGACATCCGGCAGGGAGATTTGGATTGGAATAATGGAACAAAGGAATGTTGGAATGATGAAAATTTCGATAATCCATTATTCCACCATTCCAATATCCCAGTTCTCACAGACGATGGATCAATCACATTTTTCAGTACAGACTGGAAAGAGCATTACCACACAAAAACCGGCGCACGACTGGAAGCAGAGAAAAAGTTTGTTGAACCGTCAAAATTGAAAGAGCGGTTGAATTCCGGCGATGTGCATTTGCTGGATGTTTGTTTCGGGCTGGGAAACAATTCATTGGCGGCGGTTTCAGCGGGCAGAGGCGGCTCGATGAGCCGTCCGTGCGGCGCGCTCAGCGGGCACGCCCTGCCAAAGCTGAAAATCACCGCGCTGGAAATGGATAAACGGATTGTGCGTGCGGCGGCGAAAAATTTTATTCCGGAAAAATCCGATCCGGCGGACTGGCGGAAAATTCTTTCTGAGCTTTTGCAATTCAACAAATCGGAAATCGGAAATCATAAATTAGAAATTCTTTTCGGCGACGCACGGTGGCTGATTCAAAATCTGCCGGATCATTCGTTCGAAGTGATTTTTCACGATCCGTTTTCAAGTCAGCATTGCCCGGAGCTGTGGACAGTGGAATTTTTCCGGCAGCTTTTTCGCGTGCTGAAACCGGACGGCGTTCTGCTGACCTATTCATCCTCACTGCCGGTGCGCGGTGCGATGCACGAGGCCGGATTTTTTACCGCTGAAACTCTGCCCGGCAATCTGATGAGTAACGGAACGATTGCCGCAAAAACGATTGAGCCGCTTGCCGGTTTTCGAATTATTGAAAAAGAATATTCACGCCGGAGCACACCGTATTACGACCCGCATTTATGCGATACATCCAAAACCATTCTGCGCCGCCGGCAGGAAATGATTGAGAACCGGTAACAGCAAATTTATTTAACCGCGGATTGCGCGGTTAAAAATTACAAAAAAATAATCTGAGCCGCATCTGCTGGTAATTTTATCGGCGTAAATTCGCGGCATGAAAAATTCGTTCCGGTTTTTGAAGAGCGGCCTGCTTGTTATTGCCGTCATTCTGGTGTGCCGGTTGCTGTCACTGCCGCTGTATCCGCTGGTTGAGCCGTCGGAAGCGCGCTACGCCGCAATCTCAACACACATGGCGTTTTCCGGCGATTACACGGTACCGTGGATTTGGGTGGACGGCTGTCTGGTTCCGTTTCTCGGCAAACCGCCGTTATTTTTCTGGGCACAGGCAATTTCAATTTTTCTGTTTGGAATTAATGAATTTGCAGCGCGCCTGCCGTGCCTATTGTTCGGTGCACTATCCATCGGTGCAATGATTATTCTGCTCCGCCGTTTTGCCGGAAATTTTATTCCGGTGTTCGCCGGCGTGATTACCGCTTCGTCTGTTTTATTTCTGGTGATGGCGGGAACGGTGGCGGTGGATATGGCGCTGGTGTTCGGCGTAACGCTGGCTTCTTGTGCGTATTACTGCTGGCTGAAAAGTGAATCACGGCGCGTGATGTACGGCTTCAGTCTGTTAGTGTTCGCCGGACTCGCAATCACAGTGCTCGCCAAAGGACTCATCGGAATTGCACTGTTCGGCCTGCCGGTTTTTTTGTGGCATTTGATTTTCGGCGAATGGAAGCGAGTGTTTTTCCGGCACGCATGGCTCGGCGGCACACTTCTTTTTGCACTGCTTACGCTGCCGTGGTTTGTGTCGGTTCACCGCGCGCTGTACGCGATGGATCCGTCGTTTGATTTCCTGCATTATTTTTTTGTTGAAGAACATTTCCACCGGTTTGTATCGGAAGATTACACTGACTTATACGGCAACGGCCGGGTAAAACCGCGCGGCGCATCGATTCTGTTTATGTTTATCGCCACACTGCCGTGGTCGTTCATTCCGCTGTTCTGGCTGTTTAATCGGAGGCCGAAAAGATTGTGTGGCAGACATTCCTGTCTGCCATGCGCAGACAGGAATGTCTGCACCACATCCGTCACCAAAAATCTACTATGGGCGAACCGCGATGAAGTGTTTTTCCTGCTGCTTTGGCTTGTGCCGGTTTTGTTTTTCGCATTCGCGCGACAGATTTTAATCACCTATCTGCTGCCGGTGATTCCGGCGTTCGGAATCTGGATGGCACTGATGATTCATGCGCGGCAGAACGGTGAAGCACGTTCGCTGACGATTTATAAAACCGCCGCCGGATTAAGCGCCGGTGTTTTTCTGGCCATTGTTCTGCTGAGTCCGTTTCTGCCGGTGATTTTTTATAAAATGAATACTAAAAAAATTATTGCGGAAACATTGCGCGATACCCCCGATGCGGAAATTGTGGTGGCGATGAAGGGCCGGTTTTACTCGCCGTATTTTTATGCTTACCGGAATTTGTACAGCGGCCCGCATCCGGCGACCTGCCTGGTTAAATCAAATCAGAACACATTTTTTTCATTGCCGTGCGCGCAGAAAATGCCGACGCGAATTTCGACCGACCGGATTCAGGATTTAAAAACGTATACGGAATCGGTTACGAACACGACCGTCCGCGTAATTATCCGCACCGAAAACTTTGATCACTGTCTGCCGGAAACCGGCGCTCGCCGGTTTTCCGATAGTTGCTATTTTCGATTTATCCCTTCCGGCGACCGCTGCCGGCTCGAATATTGCGGCCCCAACAACGCGGAGTACGAGCGCCTCTACACGGAAGGGATTTTTTCTGTCATCCGTCCCATTCCTCAATCCGAACGTAAAGCAAAGGCAAATCCATAATGAATGTCAGCATTATTCTTCCGATGTATAATCCGCACCGCGGCTGGTGTGATGAATTAATTCAAAACACCGGCGCGGTGGAAAACGCTATCGGACATTTTGCCGCCGTAACTTACATTCTCGTTAACGACGGGTCACTGCCGGAAACCGTTGCGCCGGCGGATATTCAGAAACTGAAAAAATCTGTACCGAACCTGCATTATATTGAACGGACAAAAAATCAGGGCAAAGGTTATTCTGTGCGCGAAGGCATGTCGGCGGCAGACGACAGCACGTATTACATTTACACCGATTTTGATTTCCCATTCGGCGCGCAAAGTATTTTTGACACAATAAAGACACTGGAATCCGGCGTCGATGTTGTCGCCGGACGACGGAACGATTCATATCTGGAAGCATTGCAATGTTGTAAGCGTTACTGCCTTACACACACCGTTCGCATGATTAACCGTTCACTGCTGAATCTGAATGGACACGATGCGCAAGCCGGACTTAAAGGATTTAACTCACGCGGCCACGCGGTTTTTCTGAAAACAACAATTAACTCATTTCTGTTCGACACCGAATTTCTGGCGATGGTGAAATGCTGCCGGCTGAATCTGGCGGATGTTGAAGTTACACTGGCGGACGGCATCGCGATGTCGAAAAAACGGATGCGCGTTCTTGTTCGTGAGGGGCTGCATCTGACGTTTTTGTTCTGGCGTTCATTCTTTAAATTTAATTATGCGCTGAAAGGCATTCATGAAGAAATCCGCGACTCGATGTTTAGTCCCACAGTGTGGTGGAACGGATCAAACTTAAACCGATCCGGAGCAGAAGTCCAGATGTTGCAGATATATTCGTATGGCGTGAGGCCATGTAATGTTTTGAGCCGTTTGGCGAAATGATAGGCCATCAAAAAGATCTGTATGTGTTCTTTCAGCTGATCATGGGTTCCATAGTGATAACGCTTCACCGTTGCTTCTTTCAACGTCCGGTTCATCCGCTCTCAACCTGTCCGTTTGTCTAGGGATGGTTGGGTTTGGTCAGTCGGTGATCTACATTGTTTCGGGCGCAAGCCGGCTCAAAGGCATGTGCGCGAAAAAGACTCCCGCAATCCATTGCCTGCCTGATATCCGCTGTCGCGGATCGCCGGTTCCCCGGCGAGGTAAACCGGGTTCCGTTATCCGTTAATACGGTGTGGGCAGTATAAGGAACGGCCCGGATGAGCTCTTGAAGAAAGTTGGCGGCAATTCGCCGCGTTGCCTTTTCGTGAAGCTGAACAACAGTAAATTTTGACGTACGGTCAATGGCAACGAACATATACAACCTGCCTTCTTCCGTGCGGACCTCAGCGATGTCGATATGGAAAACCCCGATCGGACAGGTTTTGAATTTCCGTTTGCTCCGGGGATCTTTGGTATCCGGCAGCCGGCTAATTCCATGACGTTGGCAGCAACGATGCAGAGAGGAGCGTGTTAAATAAGGTATGGCGGTCTGCAAACTGTAAAGACAATCATCGAGAGGAAGCAGCGTATGCTGCCGAAAAGCGACACAGGCGGCTTCTTCCTCCTTGCTCAGCACCGTTGACTGGGGTTGTTTGGGTCCCATCGGGGCATCCTGTACTGTTGTGCGCTGTCGCCGTTTCGCTACGGTTTTCGGGTTAATACCGTGCCGGCGCGCCAGAACATTCAGGCTCTCTTGACGATGTTGTATCGTTCGACGCACCGCCTCAGTCGTTGTACTATCTGTCCCGTAATTTAGCCCTCCGGAGCTGGTTATACATCACTCCAGTACACTGTGGAACTAAACAGCTAATTTAATCCGTGTGGCACGCATTGACTGCGCCGGAATGCTGCCGGAATTGAAGCGCGCAAAGTTTACGGTGCTGTGCGATGTGGATAATCCGTTCTGCGGGGAAACCGGATCTGCTTCGCATGATCCGGCAGCATCGCAAATGGCTGGGGAAACAGATCCCGACCATGGAACATCAGATCGAAGAAACCATCCAAGCGGATGCGGAAATGAACCGGAAATCCGAACGCATCCAATCTGTTAAAAGGCTGGGACGGGTCTGCGCGGCGACGTTGCTGGCGGTACTGCCGGAAATCGGAACGCTAACGCACAATTTATATCCGTCTGGTAACTGAGAATCACCGCCCGAAAAAAGTCACCTTAACCGCCGTGATGAGAAAACTGCTGATCGCCGCGAACTCGGCGGTTAAAAATCCCAATTTTTTAGTTGCCTCATAACACTGTTGCTTGGTGTAGACCTTGCCACCGCGTTTCAAGATGCCAAAGACAGCGACCTTGCCGGCAGCTCCTCGACCACGCTTACCCTTGCGGACACCATCGAAACAACTCTCATCCAATTCAACCGCCCCATCGAACACTTCATGTTCTTTTTGCTCAAGGTGATGTGCAATTGCCTCACACAGTTTGCGGTAAAACAGGGCTGCACTGTTGGGCCGTATCCCCGGCAAATCCGCTGCCGATCGGGCTGTCACTTCCAGAACAAAATAGTCGAGCAGTCTTAACTGCTGTTTTCTTAATAACTTACAACGAGTTATCTTCATGCGACAAGCTTAGCATTCAAGCTTATCTACTACAGCCCTCATATTAATGCTGATGGTTTTGTGACCGTTACAGATCATAAAAAAGATCATACGAAGATAATCGGTATGTGTAAGATTATGATGAAGGAGCAGTACTACTGGATTGCGGCCGGTGATTACAAAGTCGCAATTGATTGACGATTAAGAATGTCTGCAGGGATGATCTTGTTTTGCCAGCGAAGTTTTGCCGGAGAATGCTGTATTCTTTTGAGCAGCAATTTTGCAGCAACATTTCCCAATTCAACAGGGTGTTGATCAAACGTGGAGAGAGGAGGGTTCAGGTACGGACCCATATCGAGATTTCCAAATCCTAAAATGGAAATATCCTTAGGAATTTTAAAACCGGATTTGAGAACTGTGTTATACAGGCCGGCAGCAAAAGAATCTTTAACACAGAACGCTGCTGTAATTTCAGGGTTGTTTTTCAGCGCCGCAAGCACATCATCATCGTGATATTCAAAATCGGTTTCGTTGATAACAGAAACTTCAACATCTTTTGTCTTGGAAGCAATACTTAAAAAGCCATCCCGGCGATCCCGTCCAGTGCTGACAATATCACCGGATGCCACCAAAAGGAATTTTCGATGTCCTTTTGACATAAGAAAGGTGGCGGCTTGCTGTCCTGCTTCAAAGTCATTGCTGCCTACGAAATCGCAATGAACCTTTTCGAGGTTGCGATCTATTGTGACGAGGGGAACACCTCGTTCAAAAACCTCCTTAAAGTAAATATCTGAAGCATCGTCATTAACAGGACGCAGAATTATTCCGTCAACGCGCAAGTCTAATAATCGCAGAAGTTGTTGATGTTCCTGCCGGATAGCCAGTTCGCCTAAATGCTGCTTAATCAGACTAAGCTGAATGCTGTACTCATGTTTAAGCAGAGTATCATGAATTCCAGCCAATACTTCTGTATAGAAACCAATATCTGCCGGAAAAATGACTCCAATATTCATGGTGCATCCGGTTTGAACCCCGCGGATTAAAAGATTAGGACGATATTTATGTCTGTTCGCAATCTGTCTGATTCGCTCGGCGGTGTCTTTCGCAACATGACCTGTTCCATTTAACGCGCGGGACGCAGTCATGATGGATATGCCGGCTTCCTGTGCAATAGCTTTCAAACTGATCTGCCTGTTGTTCATGAAGAATTGATACTATTATCCAAATGAAGTTGACAATTTAAAAACGATTGTTAATAGTAACAGAATTGCAATCTACCAAGGATGGAAATTTTGTGAATTCAACGTTTTTGAAATTTGAAACTGCGGCGCATACATGGCGTGATGCACTTCCCTGTGGTAATGGTGTTTTAGGGGCTCTTATTTTCGGACGGATTGTAAAAGAACGGATTTTGTTGAATCATGAAGCATTGTGGTCCAGAGGGAACACGCCGCCGGTTCCTGAAACGTCTGAATATCTGACTGAGCTTCGCTGCCTGCTGGAAGAAGGACGGTTTGCCGAGGCGGACCGATTTATTCCGTCTATATGGGAAAAAGAGGGGTTTACGGCAGACCCGGCGCATTTTATGCCTGGCCCGGATGTGCAGATTGAATATCACCCGGAGCATCCGTTTGAGCAATATTCAGCAACACTGGATTTAAGAACAGGCGAGGGAGTGGTTTGCTGGAAGGAAAATCGCTATAGACTGGATCGCCGTGCGTTTGTTTCTCGTGTTAACAATGTACTGGTGGTTCGATTTTCGACCGAAAATCCGGAAGGTCTGGATGTGTTGTTTTCGTTAGGGAAGCATGACCCGTTGGATTCTTGTGAATATGGAAATTTCGGGGGAATGGGCTGTCCGGAAACAAAGTTGATTTATAGCAAAAACGGGATGCATCTGAAAGCTGTTTCCGAAGATGGCACAGCCTATGATGCCGAGTTGAGAATTTATGGAACGGCACCTATTCCTGAAAAAAACGGACTGAGGGTCAAGGGCTGTATGTCGGTTACGGTTTTAGTGGGTCTGACTCCTTTATGTAATTCTCTACGGGTAATCAGGCCAAAATTTCCGGAATCGATCTGCTATGAAACGATGAGGAGTGCGCATGCGGCTCTGCATGCGGAATTGATGGACAGGGTGACGTTTTCGCTGTCACCGACGCCGGACGATTCAAACGAGCGAATGTTGCTGGATGCGATGCAGGGGCGGCTTTCTCATGCCTTGACGGAAAAACTGTTTTATTACGGACGTTATCTGTTGATAAGCAGTTCGAGTGGTCAGGCGGTCTATCCGGCGCACCTGCAGGGCATCTGGAACGGAGATTACAAACCGGCATGGACCTGCGGATTGTTTAATAATGAAAATGTGCAGATGAACTACTGGGCGGCCTTGGCTGGCAATCTGCATGAAGCTCTGCTTCCGATGTTTTATGCGTTTGAATCACTGACTGATCATTTTCGTGAAAATGCGCAACGCATGTACGGTTGTCGTGGTTTTCTCATTCCCCTGTTCATGAATCCACGTAGCGGACGGAAGCACAATCCTCAGCCACATGCGGTCTATTGGACTGCAGGAGGTGGTTGGATTTCGCAGCATTTTTACGATTATAGTCTTTATACCGGTGATGAGGAGTTTTTGAGAAAGAGGGCTTTACCATTCATGCAGGAGGCGGCCCAGTTCTATGAAGATTTTTTCAAAGAAGGAGCAAACGGCTTTTGGGTCAGTGCGCCATCGCAGTCGCCGGAAAATCATCCGTTAGGCAATTTTGTAGAATCGGGAAAGATTTGGGTTTGTGTGGATTCCACGATGGACTTTGCGGTCGCCAAGGAACTGTTTACAAACCTGATTGAAGCCTCTGTTCGTTTGGGAATAAATGAGGGGCATCTTCCGCGCTGGAAGGCATTTATTGAAAAAATTCCGCCATACCGGCTTAACGGAGACGGCGCAATTGCAGAGTGGATAGATCCTCGATTTTTGGATAACTATCATCATCGTCACATGTCGCATCTCTATGGATTGTTTCCTGGACGGGAAATCTGTCCGGTGCGTCGTCCGGACTTGTTTGCTGCCTGCCGCACTGCTGTCGAAAAACGACTGTTAATTGGAATTGAACAGCAAACCGGATGGTCCTTTGCGCACATGGCTGCGGTTTACGCCCGGTTGGGCAAGGGGAGCCGCTCACTTGAATGCATTCGTCTACTCGCTAGATCCTGTCTCGGTAAAAACTTCTTCACATATCACAATAGCGATCTGGAAATGGGGATTACTCAGTCGTTGATTCAGGGGATGCCCGCTCCGTTTCAGATTGATGCCAACCTCGGGATCACAGCGGCTGTTTTGGAGATGCTGCTCTTTTCCCGCCCCGGATTTATTCACCTGCTGCCTGCGCTGCCTGCGGAATGGACCGAAGGAACCGCGAGTGGCATTTGTGCCGTCGGAGGGGTGTCCGCTGATATCGAATGGAATCTGTCCGATGCCCGTGCACGGCTGACTGCAAAAAAAGAGACCGAACTTAGTGTGAAGTTCGAAGGCGATTTACAATTGGAGAAAATTCTTCTGAGACCGGATACACCGCTGACCCTAACTTTTAACCGGAAAGGAAAACTGAATGAAAGAGATTAAAACCGTTTTAACAGCAGGATTCGGAGCTGTACTCCCATACTTGTCTATACAGGCTGGAATTCAAAAGCCGAACTTTATTTTTCTTTTTGCGGATGATCTTGGCTGGGGAGATCTGGGTTGCTATGGCAACAGACAGATCAAAACACCGAACATCGATTCGTTGGCCCGCGAGGGGACGCTGTTCACTCAGGGATATGCGTCTGCATCAGTCTGCTCGCCAAGCCGGGCAGCCTGTTTGACTGGTTTATTTCCGGCTCGGGCCGATATTCACGGACATTTTGAGGCGTCGAAAAATGCAGCACGCGGTATGCCGGATTCTCTTAATCCGGAACTCCCGTTTTTGCCGCAAATATTGCAGTCCGCAGGTTACAAAACAGCTCACTTTGGGAAATGGCATCTTGGGATTGAAGATGCTTCTCTCTATGGATTTGATGTCGCCAAAACAACTAACGGAGGCGGCAAGGATCGCTATAAAATGCCTAACGGATTCGATTGTTTTTTTCGTGATTCCTCTGAAGTTTGTGTAAATGACAGTATAACGTTTCTGGAAGAAAATCACGCTCGGCCGTTTTATTTGCAGCTTTGGTTTCTTGAGCCGCACGCACCTAATCTGCCGCATGAACAGTTCATCAAACTTTATAAAGAACCGGGAGGCATTCCGGAGGAACTTATTATTCCCGATCCGCTTATTCGCTACAGGGCTGTTGTTTCAAATATGGATTATCATATTGGACGGTTAATGAAGAAATTGGACGAACTGGGATTGCGTGAAAATACCATCATTGTTCTGTTGAGCGACAATGGCCCTGAAGATCATCATATTTCAGGAAAAGCCAATACATTGGGAATGGGTGAGCCGGGCCCGTTCCGGGGGCGTAAACGCAGTTTGTATGAAGGCGGCGTGCGGGTGCCGTTTATTGTCCGCTGGCCGGGCGTAACGCCGGAGGGCAAAGTCGATAACGACAGCATCGTAGGCTGTATTGATCTATTTCCGACGTTTGCGGCACTGGCCGGTGTGGATATCTCCGGCATTGAACTGGATGGTCAGGATATTACACCCGCATTGCGCGGACAGCCGTTTGAGCGTACGAAACCGCTGCTGTGGGAGTGGCGCTATGAAATCAAAGGGTACACAGTCAATATCAGTCCGACTCATGCGGTTCGTCTCGGAAAGTGGAAATTTTATATAAATTGCGACGGTTCGCGAAAAGAACTTTATGATGTGCAGAATTCTCATCTGGAGACGGATAACCTGGCACGTCAATATCCGGAGATCGTAAGCCGAAAGGAGAAGATAATTATAGATTGGCGATCTACGATTCCCGAGTGGAGCGGAGATGCCGATGCCGGCAAACAAGATTATCCGTGGCCGGAGTAACGAGGAATTTGATGAAAAAACAAATACGAATAAATCCATGGAAATTTGTTCCGACCTCAACGATATTTGCGGCGTTAGTTTGGGGAACGGCACAAACAATTCCCGGCCTGCTTTTAAAAAGTATAAATGCACCGAACACGATCGTCGGGCTGACAAGTCTGCTCGGACTTCCCATTGCATTTCGTTTCATTTTCGGGCCGCTGGTGGACAGACGGGGAACCAAGCGTAACTGGACACTTAATCTGCAGAGTGTTCTTGCGGGAATGATGATGGGTCTGGCTGTGCTTTGCGGGTTTTCAGTGATCACGGATATGTCGGCGTGGCTGTTGCAGGTGCTGATGGTGCTGTTCGCCGGGTTGGCTATGATCAGTGCATTCAATGATCTTGGGTGGGGCGGATTTTTTCTTGCGGCGGTGGATGAGCGTGAAAAAGCGCTTTTTACCGGCATCAATGCAACTTGTGTACGGCTGGCCAATCTTTTTTCCTACGGTTTTATGGTATCACTGGCTGGTAAAATCGGCGCAAAGACAGGGGAAGTAATGGCGGGGTGGGCAGTATGTTTCGCCACTTTCGGGCTGATTCAAGCCGGTCTTATGATTTATCATCGATTTGTATATCCCTATCCGGTGCTGGATCGTCCGGTAAGTATTGTAGAGCGAAAGTCGTTTTTTAAAGTATTTGCCAACTTCTTTGACCAACCACGCCCGTGGGTGATTATTTCCTTTGTCTTTCTATATAGGTTGGGTGAGGGATTGCTGGCTCCCATGAAAGTCCCGTTTCTAATGGATCCTCCTGCAGCAGGAGGCTTGGGGCTGTCACTTGAGCAGATTGGTATAATGAATGGAATTTTTTCCATGATAGCCATGATGCTCGGCGGGATTTGGGGCGGGATCCTGGTGAAGAAATATGGATTACGTAAAACAATTTGGCCGTTTGCCTTTTTGCTGACTCTCCCGAATTTCGGTTTTGTCTGGCTGGCGTTATCGCCGGATTTTACAGAAATAAATGTGCTGGGAACGGCGATCAACCTATGGGCACAAGTTGCATTGTGCTTTGAATCATTCGGCTATGGAATGGGTTTTGCCTCTTTTGGGTTTCTGCATTGCGAGGCGTCACGGGGACCGTATCGCGCCACTTTTTTTGCGATGATGGGGGGAGTGATGTCGATCAGCTGGATTTTAGCAGGGAGTTTGAGTGGTTTTATTCAGACTCAGGTCGGCTATGTATGGCTTTTTCTGCTAAGTGTGATTTTTTCGATTCCGGGAATTGTGATCATTGCCTGGCTTCCGCTTAAGGAATTTGAAGAACGCGGGCGGCAGGAAGATGCGGCGCGTAAATTGTCGGAAGCTTAAAACAGAAAGGGATTATGAAAAATTCAGTAATCAGGATTAGGTTGATGTTGATTCTGCCAGTAGTTGTCGGGTTTGCAGTCTGGAGCAAGAGCGTTAATCATGATGAAATGATCACGCTTTATGTTGCGCCAAACGGGAGCGATGCTTTCACCGGGACAAGCGACAAGCCTTTTGCAACATTGGCACGTGCACGGGATGCCGTACGCGAAATAAAAAAAACTGAGCACAGTGACATAACCATTATACTTAGCGGCGGATATCACAGCATTTCCGAGACGCTGGTTTTTGGGCTGGAGGACAGTGCTGTTGATGGACAGATGATTACTTATAAAGCTGCGACAGATGAACAGCCTGTGCTGAGCGGCGGAACGATGTTGTCCGGCTGGCGGCGTACAGACCTGCCGGGCAACATTTGGGTGGCGGATTTTCCAAACGGTGCGAAAAATTGTCTGACACTGTACAGTGGTGAAATCCGCCTTCCGCGCGCGCGCGGCAAAAGTTTTACATCGACAAAAGAGTATAAACGAACCGAAATGTCAGGGCCGGTTACGGATACGATTGAATTTCCGCCCGGTGCAGTAAAAAATTACACCGATTTAAACTCTGCGGAAGTTGTAGTCCGTACCAGCGCGGCGTGGGCGATGAATATTTTACCGTTGCTTTCAGTGGATGAAGCGGCGGGAATTGCCAAAACGGCTCCGTGCAATTATGCGCTTGGACGTATTTTGAGCAGTCCTCCAACCTCTGATGATATGTGGGTGGAGAATGTGCTGGCCGAATTAGACTCTCCTGGAGAGTGGGTTTCGCATCCGGATGAGGGTAAAATTTATTATTGGCCTCTGACCGGCGGGGAACCTTCCAACGTGGTTTTCCCGATGGTCACGGAGATTGTAAGAGTAGAGGGGGTTATTGATTATGATGGACCCTCGGATATGCCTGTCAAAGGAATTCGTTTCGAAGGATTATCTTTTATGCATACAGACAGGATGGCGACGCCTGATAACATCAAGGGGAATGGACTTCAACATGGGTGGGATTATTTTGATTCGCCGAATGCAATGTTGCGTTTCAGAGGAGCAGAAAACTGTGAAGTAAAAAACTGCCGGTTTACAGCAGGAGGTGACAATGGAATCCGTCTGGATCTACATGCGCAAAACATTACGATTGAAAATTCGTTATTCTATCATCTTGGCGGTGCGGCCGCTGTGTTCTCCGGATACGGATTGGGTACAAAAGATGTTAATAAAAATAATGTATTTGTAAATAATCACGCTCACCATGTCAGCGAACTGAAAAAGGATCGACCGGCACTGTTTGTATGGCAGAGCGGCGGAAACCGGATTGAAAACAACCTGATCCATGATGTGCCTTATGTCGCAATTTCCGTTAGTTGCCGTGCAGCGATTGAGGGTACAGGGGAAGCGTATCTCAGCCGCAGGGAGAATGAGATTTCCGGCGATTATTCCAGAACCGCCGACTATGAAGGCTGGATGTCCCGTGAGGGTTTCTGGCATGGCCGTGATAACGTTGTCGTATCAAATGAAATATTTTCCGCAGTCGAAACTATTGCGGATGGCAATCCGGTTTATATTTCCGGTACAGCCGGGGGGAATGTTGTCCGGCAGAATTATATTCATGATTGCTGGTCATATAATGTGAATGCGGCAATCCGCTGTGATGATGATCAGCACGAAACACTGATTGCAGAAAATTTAATTGTTGATGTTGCCGGCAGTGCAAGCGCCATTGTGACAAAGGGGAAAAATAATATAATCAATAATATTTGCATTGATATTTATCGAAACGATAATGATTACCACGTCGGTTTACTGGCGCTTCGTTCCTATAAACCTGATGGAAGCTTAATCGAAAAAAATATTTTTATCTGCCCGGATCCTGAGCGAATTGTTGCTGTTATGGCGGGGAAAACCCGTCCGCAGATTGGCGGGGAGCAAATCGAATTAGCCGATTCGACATTACAAAAAAATATTTATTGGGCGCCGACCGACTCAATTTGGACAAAATACTATTTATTGGAAGCGCAGTTAAACGGAAGTGAAGAAAGCAGTCTTGTTATTGATCCACTATTAGCTGATGACTTTAGTTTCAAACCCGGATCTCCTGCATTGGAACTGGGAATTATTCCGGTAACAGCGGCAGGCAAGGGCGTTGATCGCTCTGTTTGGATGGATAATCCGGCAGCGATGTCACGAGCTGCTGCTAACGAGGGGCTTAATCGTGCAAGAGAGCAGGGGGCAAAGGTGAAAAAAACGATTCAATCGGGTTCTGCAGGTATTAACGATGAGGCAGATCGATAAAAGCATTAATGAAACGCCCGGGATGTTTCAGTTATAAAGTGAGTATTTAACCAGAAGAGGAGGTAATCTATGGAAGCAACCGTTGAAATCAATCAACCCTATATCGAAACAAATCAGCCGAATATTGTTTTTATTCTGACCGACCATTTCCGAAGGGATACGATCAGATCCGAGACAACACCAAATCTATCCCGTTTGGCGAGAGAGGGGGTCAATTTCCAGGCAGCATATACGGCATCGCCCCTTTGCCAGCCGGCACGCAATGCAATTATCGCCGGGAAATACAATTTTCAGACCGGTATTTGCGGCAATTCGTCGCCTCCGTTTAATGAAGTTTTGCGACATGACACGTTTATGTGGCATTTAAAACGTGGCGGGTATGCGACAGCGATGATCGGCAAACACCACTATATGGGGTTTCTCCCGGGAACGGATGCGGTTGAGTTGGCTCAAGAAGCTGTAAAAGATTATGGTTTTGATCATGTGGTGCAGGTTCTTGACGATTATGAAAACTGGAAAACCACAGATGCATATACACGGCATCTTGAATCAAAAGGGTTGCTTCAGCAGCTCCGTGATCGTTTTGCGAACTGGGATCATGGCAATCTGATTCATTGCTTCAGTGATGAAGGCGACACTGTGGACGGATTTGTCAGGAATCAGGCTTTGGCATATATTAAAGAGGCTTCGACCGATCAGCCATTCTATCTAAATGTCAGTTTTGTTGGGCCGCATCCGCCATACTGGTATCCAGCATCCTGTGAAACATATAAGCCGGAAGACATGCCGGTAACACCGCGTGACATACCGGCAGAAAGAGAGACTACAGCGTTTAACCGGGCGGCTTACATGAACCGATGTGCAGTGCTTGACCGTTATGTTGGTGATCTGGTTGCCGCACTCAAAGCAAAAGGAGTTTATGACAACACCCTGATTCTTTTTTCATCCGATCATGGAGATATGCTGGGAGAATTCGGCATTTGGGATAAACGGTATTTTTATGAACCCAGCGCAGGAATTCCTTTTATTTTATCGGGGTTCGGTATTTCCGGAGATAATCTTCATCGTGGGCGGCTGGATCGTTCTCTGGTCAGCAATCTTGACATCTACCCTACGTTTTTGGCTGCGGCAGGAATTGACATGCCGGAGAGTTCAAAAAGACCGGGGATTAATCTGCTGGCCAAACTGAACGGGAATGATCGTTTAAAGCGCCGCGCTGTCTTTTCCGAACTAGGGACAGCGGTTATGGTACGCACTGGCACCTGGAAGTTGGTATATGATCCGCAAGCCGGAGGTATCCAATATTTGTTTAATCTAGCCAACGATCCGAATGAAGAGACCAATCTGGCGAATCTTCCCGGTTATGAGGCTGTAAGCTTGGACCTGGTTTCTCTTATTTTAAATGAACGCATCCGGCTTACTCAGTATGCCCATCTGAAAGAAGAGCAGAGGGTAATGCGGATATCTGTAGGTTATTGATAAAATTCGAAAGGTATACGATTTCTTATGAAATCGGAATGGCGACGCTGAATCTCGAAATGCCGTCGCGCGTGCCACGCACGGTATATTCAGCGGATCGAAAAAGATGATCTACACTGAAATGAAACGTTGTATGAGCATCGGTAAAAACCGTTTGGCGGGTTCATGCGAAGTAAAAATTCTAATGAATAAAGGGATTTAAAATGAGTCAGAAAAAAATGAACTATGATACAAAAGATGCCTGTGTTTCGGATGGGATTATAAAAGAAATGTTAAAGGCTGATCAAGCAAGTGATTGGCGCCTGCTCAGTAATGGCTTTGAAATTCCGACACGGTCATATTCTGATCAGCCTTATCTTGTTCAAGCGGATGACGGAGCATTGGTTTGCGTACTGACAACGGGAGAAGGTCATGAAGGGCAGCAGGGACAGCATGTAACGGCATTAAGGAGTACCGATCATGGTCGAACATGGTCATCACCGGTTCCGGTTGAATCTCCTAAAAATCCGGAATCTTCTTATGCTGTTCTGCTTAAAGTCCCATCCGGTCGGATTTACTGTTTTTATAATTATAATGCGGATAATATCCGCGAAATAGAAACAGTCTTTCCCGGAAATCCCGTCACATACCGTGTGGATACGTTAGGGTATCATGTCTTTAAATATTCCGATGATCATGGGAAAAGCTGGTCAGAAAAATATTATAAAATCCCGATTCGGAAGACTGCGATAGACCGGCGGAATGTTCGTGGTGGCGATATTCAATTTATGTGGAATGTTGGAAAACCATTTATACGAAACGGCTCTGCCTATATTTCGATACATAAAGTTGGCGGATTTGGTGACGGATTCATGGTCAGTTCGGAAGGGTGGCTGCTCAGGAGTGAAAATATTTTAACAGAATCAGATCCCGGAAAAATAAACTGGGAAACGCTTCCCGATGGAGAGCAAGGGTTGAAGGCTCCTGACAGTGGAGGTCCCATTGCGGAGGAGCAAAGCTATGTTGTTCTGAGTGATGGGACAATTTATTGTGTGTACCGGACAATTGATGGTTATCCGGCAGAAAGTTACAGTCGGGATGAAGGGCGGACATGGAGCGCCCCGCAGTATAAATGCTACGCCGATGGCAGACGCATGAAAAATCCACGTGCCGCAAATTTTGTATGGAAATGTAAAAACGGTAAATATCTGTATTGGTTCCATAATCATGGCGGCCCTTTTATGTGCAATTCTGAGCCGGGCGCACCGTACGTTGTTCCATATGAAGATCGGAATCCTGTTTGGATTTCTGCAGGAATAGAAAAAGACGGTAATAGTGGAAAGTATATCGAGTGGTCGCAACCGGAAGTTTTATTTTACGACGATGATATTTTCATACGGGTCAGTTATCCTGATATGATTGAAATCAATGGGGATATGTATATTACCGAAACACAGAAAGATTTAGCGCGAATACACCGTGTAGACCGGATTTTTTTAAATAAATTATGGAAACAGTTTGATGGTTTAAAGCTGGATGATACAGATTGTATCCTTTCAGCCACTCAAGGCGGCTGTAAAGTAGATCTCCCCGAGCTCCCAAAATTCTTACAGCGTGATATGCGCAAAGCTGATCGGGGAACGGTGGATTTACGACAAGGATTTACACTTCTGATGGACTTTACAGTTCCTGAAGCCGGTACAGAAGAGATCCTTCTTGACAGTCGGACAGCAGGCGGGCGTGGATTATTGCTGAAATATTCAAATGAGAAAACGATTCAATTGATTATGAGTGATAATCAAACAAAAACATTTAATGATTTAGAAAAGGGAATGTTAATACCCGGCAAAACACACTTTTTAGCAATTATCGTTGATGGCGGTCCGAAAATTGTAAACTTCATTGTTAATGGAAAGTTTTGTGATGGCGGAGTACAGCGGCAATTCGGGTGGAGCCGATTCAGCCCTGATTTACGAGATGTTCAGGGACGATCAGAATTAACAATCCACAAAAATATTAAAAATTTAAAAATTTATAATAGAGCATTAATGGTCTGTGAAACTGTGTGATAAAATCATAAATCGTAAAGCCGGATATTCAAATTTATATGTAGCAATAAGGATAGGGTGTTGCGCCGTCGAGTGCTGTTGGCTTTTATCCGATAGCGGACGCTGCTCCTGCTCGTGAACGACAAATTAAACCTGGTTTTCAGCATGACCGAAAATACGCCCGCTTGGTTTTTAATTTTAATCAGGAGCGTTGGTTGTAATCGGATGACGCTCCGTTCCCTCGATCTCGGAAATAAAAAAGGCCGGAGAAATCCATATTCAGAAATATAAATAAAAATGAATTTTTACTTGTAAGAATAGTTTTTATTCGTATAGTTAATATTAACAAATGCAAGTTTATTTCAAATTTTAAATGCAATGAAAACAATGTAAGGCAGGGTCTCTAGAGAAGAACAGTATACAGAAAATTAAAGGAGGTATTATGAAAAAGGCGGTTAGTATTATTACGGTATCAGTTATCATTGCCGGCGGAACTGGATTTGCAAAAATTATAGCATCAGATTCTTTTTCCTCAGGGAATGTGTCCGGAGATTATACAGATAAAAAACCATTGGGTGATCCGGTAAATGCCCGTGTGCTTGAAGGCGTTACCGGATTCAAGAATAATACATGGGGATTATCAGCCAGCGGCACGATTACTATTCGAAAAGGAAAGGGACTTACACATGATGCGGTTCAAGGGCGGGCCGCAGACGGGTATTTACAAATTATACCTCCAGTTCAAAATGAAGGTGCAGCGATTTCGCGCAAAACACGTCGCGTGCTGTCACCGGCATTAACCGGCCCTGTTTTTTATATGAGCGGATTGATTAATATTGGATCATTACGACATCTCAACATAGGAGAAAAAGTGGCGATGGGAGTTTCCGATGCTGCTCAACTCGGCTGGGACGGAGTAAATGGAATTTTTATCGGCGCCATAAAAGATGATTCGGGAGATGTGTTTTATGCCGTATTTGCAGGGGAAAATACCTATAAATTAGGCGCTGCAGTTACGGCGGAACAGGCGTTTGAAACTCAAATGCTGATTGTGAGATGGGAGGCGGGATCCGCACGGCAAGGTGGTGTGTTAACTGCCTGGGTTGTTGCTCAGAATGATAAGACAGCAACTCAAATTTTAAACATCGAAAATGTGTCTGCCGGACGGATCTCTGATTATAAAAGCGTGATCGTGCAAGTCCATGGCGGATTGAATAAAACATATTCGACGGGAATAAAGATGGATGAATTCCGGCTCGGAAGCGAGTGGAATGATGTGACATCTGCTTCTAAATAAGGGCGGGTAAAATGAATCGAGTAAAATTGATTTCAGTGGCACTTTTTTGTGTTTGTTGCAGTCGCGCCGGGTTTTCCGTACTTCTTGCATCCGAATCGTTTTCATCAGCAGGATATCTTGATGCAGTAAATTTTGGTGCGACAAACCAGTACCGAACCAATACGATTGGAACTGTCGGATTTTCTTCTGCAAACAATGCTAATGCATATTGGATTGGATCTACAGCCAATGTGCAGCCGATTCATGCCGTGAATCTCTCTCATCCCGCTATTTCAGGCAGTGCTATGGCTGGCGGTGCAATTGTCCGTTCTCCGCGGGAAGATTTTGTGCGGCAATCTTCCCGGCGTTTGGCAAGCGAACCAGCCGGTACAACATTTTTTATGAGCGGACTTGTTTCAGTAAACGGGCCGTTAACTAATATGAAGAGCGGCGAGCAGGCATCAATGGGATTATCGGATCAATTTTCAAATACTGCATTTAACAGACGCGGATTCGGTCTGGGATTGTATCGTGATGAAGACAGTGTTTTTTTAGCTGCATTTGCAAATAATTCTGTTTTTAAGTTAGGAGATGCATTAACGGACGCTCAATTATCACAGGCGCATCATATCGTTTTAAAACTTGAAATCGGCGTTGGTGCAACCGATGCATTAACTGCATGGTATGCGGTATCTGGAACATCAGTTCTGATATCTGCCGGAAAATGGGAAAATCTGGATACTGCGGATAACGGCGCTGACATTTGTGTTTTCGGGCTCCAATCTCTTGGTGTGGGAAATACCGATCCGGCGGGAGTTGCATTTGATGAATGGCGGTTCGGTTCGACGATGAAAGATGTCACTGCCGGTGGTTTGTTACGATTGATAATAATTAATAATTAAATAAAAATTATTTTTGATAATATTAACAATAATCATTGACGAATGAGTTTAAATAATGATAGGTTTTCATCAGGATCTAAATACATGGGGTATTTAGAAAGTAAATTCACAAGGAGGAAATATGAAGAAGGGTATATGGGTCATTGTGTTTATATATGCAGCGCTGGCAGGGTATGTTTCAGCATCAATAATTGCATCAGAATCGTTTTTAACGGGTACTTTCGGATATAAGGACGGCATTGCAATTGCGAACACAAACAATGTTAGAAATAATATCCAAGGAAATACGGGATTCTCTTCGGCTAACTTTTGGAGTATTGGTTCTGCGCACTTTAAAACATTTACAAGCGGTTTAAATCATACGTTGCTTCAGGGTACTGCAAGTGATGGAAAGGTTGAAGCGTTAGTGGGTACCGACAATTTGACTCGCGCAATAAACAGACAGTTATCTTCTCCGCTGACCGGAACGGAATTTTTTATGAGCGGATTAGTTTCTGCAAACGGTTCAACGAGTGCAATCCTTACAAACAGTACTGTTGCTATGGGCTTAGGAACGAGTTTAACCAGCGCCAACAACTCTCCGATGCTGGCGACCGGATTTTTTCTGGGAATGACACGTGGAGCAGATGATAAAATCTATTTGTCAGCCTTTGTTAATGGCACTACACACAACTTAAAAGCACTGGAAAGTTCTGAGCTTGGTGGAACTCATATGATTATTCTCGGTCTAGAACTCAATGCATCAGGGAACGATACTTTGACCGCGTGGTATGCAATGGATGGCGCATCAGATATTACGCTGGCTGGATCATGGAGTGATTTCGACATTGACCTCTCCGATCTCGGTTGTTTCGGTTTCGCGTCATTAAGAGACGGTGGGACAGGAACTGGAACAGGGGTTTTATTCGATGAGTGGCGTTTTGGCTCTTCGATACTGGATGTTGTCTCTGTTCCTGAACCGGTAACGATTGGTATGGTTGGAATCGGAGCAATTCTCACAGTTTTTATACGCCGGCATTTTTCTGCTAAGTAAAAATATCTGTCTAGCGGGAAATCGCCTAGATTTCCCGCTATTTCTCAATTTTTTTGATTATCATA
The DNA here is from genome assembly GCA_041656295.1 of Kiritimatiellales bacterium. NCBI lineage: Bacteria > Pseudomonadati > Kiritimatiellota > Kiritimatiellia > Kiritimatiellales > Kiritimatiellales bacterium. Next base: position 107,243 of record JBBADV010000010.1, read on the forward strand.
GGCTCTATGCCAGTCCTTTATGCGGTCGAAGACAGAACACCACGGCTAAAGCCGTGGTGTTCTGTCTTCGACCGCATAAAAAGTTGGTTTATAAAACCAACGCTACATACCTTTTCCCGTTTGCGAAAATTGCCGCTTCTCTGCCCGATGTTCGTCGGGCCGTTAGCCGCTCCGTCCGTCACGGCTTTCTTTCAAAAAGCCACTCTTCGATTCTCCGCTACATTCCGAATTGCGGTTAGACTAAAAATTAAAATGCTCTAAAAGGATAAACCATGACATCATTATTTGTTGCGCTCATGTTTTTTGCGACCGGAAACGTTCTTTCCGATTATACGGAGATGAAAGAAAAAATTCTTGCGCTCGGTTCTCTGACAAATGCGCCGGCGGTGCAGGATGCCGGAAAAACCTGCGGCGCAATGAAGGCGGTTTTTTTTGATTTGCTGCCGCTGAACGGAAAACCGGTAAAGGTGTTTGCGTGGGTCGGTGTGCCGGACGTTTCCGCAGGCAAAAAAGTTCCTGGCATTGTTCTTCTGCACGGCGGCGGCGGAACTGCATTTAAAGAGTGGGTTGAACTGTGGAATAGTCACGGTTTTGCCGCGATCGCCATCGCCACCGAAGGTCAGACGGATGAACCTAACGAAGAGGATTCGCGGTTGTGGAAGCGGCACGAATGGAGCGGACCGGCAAAAAAACAAACGTATGCCGACATAGATCGACCGCTTGAAGAGCAGTGGATCTATCACGCATCCACCGCAACGATTCTTGCAAACTCGCTGTTGCGTTCGCTGCCGGAGGTTGACGAAACGAATGTCGGTTTAATGGGGATTTCGTGGGGCGGAGTTTTAACAAGCACCGTAATGGGCATTGATTCCCGCTTTGCATTTGCCATTCCGGTGTACGGTTGCGGGCATCTTTTCGACAGCGAAAACAACTTCAGCGCTGCAATGCGCGATAATGAAATGTATAAAAATGTCTGGGATCCGATGGTGCGAATGAATCGCGCGACAATGCCGGCGCTCTGGCTTTCGTGGCCGGAAGATGCGTACTTTTCACCGATCAGTCAGGCGAAAACTTATCGCGCCATGACCGGAAAATATATGGTCTCGTTGATTCCGGGAATGGGTCACAGCCATCCGAAAGGCTGGAATCTGCCGGACAGCTATGTATTTGCAAAAAGCATTGTCGAAACCGGCCGGCCGTGGGGCGGAATGATTTCCGCCGGAGCAAATGGAAACCGTGCCGAAGTTATATTTCATTCCGATATTGCGCCGGAAAACGCACTGCTGGTTTCAACAACGGATGCCGGATTTACCGGTGACCGGAAATGGATTGAAACGCCGGCGGAATTCAAACAGAAAAACGGTAACTGGATTGCGACAGCAATTCTGCCGGAAAATACCACCACCGCGTGGTTCATCAATCTCGTTTGCAACGGATTAACGCTCAGTTCCGAATTTCAAACCGTTGATTAATTTAAAATGCTTTAAAGTACAGCGAGTTCGCTTTCCAGTCCGATCTGAATGTGTGCCTGTATTGCAGCGATCGCTTCTTCGGTGTTTCCGGCGGCAATAACTTGAATCAGACCGGTGTGATTCTGGTGAACCTCTGACGGTACAATCCACGAGCGAACGGCATTCAGCATCATTAAACTCGGATTTATGATCCGCTGCAGCATTTGCAGAAGTAAACGGCTGCCGGTGCATTCTGCAAGCGTAAGATGGAACTCATGGTGCAGGCGCGCAAATTCCGGCGAGGTTTTCTGGTCATGTTCAGCGGCGAGCCGGTCGAGCTGCTGAGCAATATCGAAGAGCCTGTTTTTTATCTCTTCCGGAAGTTTTCCACTAGCTGTTTAGTCCCACAGTGTAGTGGAGTGATTTATAATCAGCTCCGGAGGGATAAATTATGGGACAGATAGTACACGGATGCGTCCGTACGACTGAGGCGGTGCGTCGAACGATACAACATAGTCAAGAGAGCCTGAGTGTTCTGGCGCGCCGGCACGGTATTAACCCGAAAACCGTAGCGAAGTGGCGACAGCGCACAACAGTACAGGATGCCCCGATGGGACCCAAACAACCCCGGTCAACGGTGCTGAGCAAGGAGGAAGAAGCCGCCTGTGTCGCTTTTCGGCGGCACACACAGCTTCCGCTCAATGATTGTCTTTACAGTTTGCAGACCGCCATACCTCATTTAACACGCTCCTCTCTGCATCGTTGCTGCCAACGTCATGGGATTAGCCGGCTGCCGGATACTAAAGATCCCCGGAGCAAATGGAAATTCAAAACCTGTCCGATCGGGTTTTTCCATATCGACATCGCTGAGGTCCGCACGGAAGAAGGCAGGTTATATATGTTTGCTGCCGTTGACCGTACGTCAACGTTTACTTTTGTTCAGCTTCACGAAAAGGCAGCCCGGCGAATTGCCGCCGACTTTCTTCAAGAGCTCATCCGGGCCGTTCCTTATACTATCCACACCCTATTAACGGATAACGGAACCCGGTTTACCTCGCCGGGCAACCGGCGGTCTGCGACAGCGGATATCAAGCAGGCGATAAATTCTGGAAGTCTTTTTCGCGCACATGCCGTTGAGCCGGCTTGCGCCCGAAACAATACAGATCACCGGCTGACCAAACCCGACCATCCCTGGACCAACGGACAGGTTGAGCGGATGAACCGGACGTTGAAAGAGGCGACGGTGAAGCGTTATCACTATGGAACCCATGATCAGCTGAAAGAACACATACAGATCTTTTTGATGGCCTATCATTTCGCCAAACGGCTCAAAACATTAC